>DASWSZ010000170.1:0-9171 GCA_036402395.1 Methylophilus sp. | reverse complement strand
CGTCTGATTACACTTAATAGTTCCACGGTGATCACTCCCATTCTCCTGCTCATAGGTTGAGCAGAACAGTATCGGTACGTGGGTCAATTTCTAGTGCAATTTATATCGCTTGGTGGGTCAATTCTGAGTGCAATTCAACAGCTACACGACCTTCGGCATCAAGCGGCTTCTAATTTGATCAATTCTGGAAGTAGTCTTTATGTGGTGCAGCAAATTCTTGGGCATAGTGATCCTTCTGTAACGCAACGCTACAGCCACCTCTCGATGAAGACGCTGAATGAGGCTAGTGATAATGCTTCTGCAATCATCAAAAAAGCTACGAAAGTTGAACCGCAAGAAAAAGAGGCTGCGTAAGTGTGAAATTCCGGGCAGGGTGAGTGCAAAACTGGCTCCCCTCGCTCCGCCCTTGTACGCATACATGACATTTTCGCAGGGGTGATACTTAGCCCATCCGCGAACCTTCAATGCGCCATTATGTTCCATAATTCATCACGCAAAACTATTGCAAGGCTACTGCTCATCTAATTGTCAGGTATCGGCCCATTTTAGAAACATGTTTATTAAGAATGAACAAAAGCGGTCGTTAAGTTAATATTCAGATTTCAATTACTCGAAATAGACGTTTCATGATTTTTGAACATTAACCTTCCCCGCGTTTTACCTTAGCTTCATATTCATTAATATCTACAATACCCTGCGATTCAGCGATAGCCTTTTCTTCTGGAGTGATTGCATCCTGCACAATGTCCAGCCGTTTCCATGTTGGTATAGGAGTTATCTTGCAAGGTTCGGGAACATATTTGGATTGATCAATTTTCTTGTATTTATGAATATAACGTGGACAATTCACCCAGATTTTAGTGACATTGACCATGATCAGATATTTGGCTTCAGTATATTCAGCCATCAGCTCATGTTCTCTTATTAACTTTGCAGTCCCTTGTACGCGGACACGATGCGGGGTTTCAAAATCAATGAAAAGCATGCCTACCTTATTTTGCCCTTCGATATTGCCGACTGAATAAAACATTCCGTTTCCATCAAAACCCGGAAAAACCAAAGTGCTCTCATCCAATACCTTTACGAATCCCGTCGGCCCACCCTTATATGAAACTGTAGGCATGCCTTGAGGGTCGACTGTTGAAAGAAAAAACATATCGCGCGTACTAATGAATTGTCTTTCATCATCAGATATTTTTTCATGTATCCAGCCGTTATCTAATAATTCAGCTAATTTTGTAGTATTGAACTCTTCTTGTAATGCACGATGAACTGGCGAGTATAACGATGACATGGTTGCCTCCAATTAGATGGCTCAGGAATTACTGATGTAGATGAAAAATTTTGTTCATGATTTTCCATTTACCGTCTACTTTGAGCAGGTTAAAAAAGTCAGTAAATTTATGCCCAGTCCAATTCTCGGATTCCACCCTTGCGCTGGCTACGGAACCAACAATATCAATGTTGGTAATTTTCGAGACTAAATCTGCAGCTGGGCCATTTTCATCGTTCCAGTCAAACAATTTCTGAATAGGCCCGGCAAATAAATCATCCCCTATATATCCATATATCGTCGCATCTGCATGAAATGCCGGTTTCATTGCATTCCCGCTGCCACTTATCGCTCCATCAACATAAAACTTAATGGTCGCTTCTATAGCTTCATAATCACTGATATTTGTCGTGTTCATAAAAATCTCCTTTTTTGATATATTACTTGTGCGAAAAATGGAATAAATATCAATTAAGGAATATTATTTATTCCTAATTGGAAAAAATTAAGGCGAAGCCATGTTTAACTCATTAGAAGGTTTAAGGGTGTTTGTACAAATCTTTGAGAAAAAATCTCTCTCTGCTGTTGCTGAGCTGAACCTGACCTCACCGGGAGTTATCAGTAAAAGGCTATCGCAAATTGAGAACGAGTTTGGGGCGAGGTTATTTCACCGCACCACCAGAAGCATTCAGCCTACGGATGAAGGCCAAAGGCTCTATTCGCAAGCGCTCCATATTCTGGAAACCGTAGATGACTACGAAAATGAGTGGGGTGAGCAGACTGACCCTAGCGGATTGATTAGAATCACCGCGTCAGCCTCTTTTGCAAGAATTTACCTGACTCGTTTGTTATTAAATTTCAGCAGGAAATATCCAAAAATCAAATTAAGCCTGGAGCTTTCGGATAAGGTCTTAGATATTGTTGCAGAAGGTATTGATATCGCCATCCGAGGGGCGCAGCTGGCTGATTCATCATTGGTGGCGAAACCGCTTGGTCCGTCTCCCGAGGTGTTATGTGCCACTAAAGAGTATCTGCAAAATTCCAAGCCATTAAACACCCCATCGGACTTGGTCAATCATAACTGCATTGTCTTGAATGAAAACTATAACTGGGAATTTGAAGTCAATGGCAAGACTATTCACCAGAAAGTGAATGGAAATTTCCAGACAAATTACAGTGAGGCACTTGTAGATGCCGTCAAAGACGGACTGGGGTTAGGCATGATTTGCTATTGGCAGGTTCATGAGGAGTTGATGCGCGGTGAACTGCAGCATGTTCTGCCTGAGTTTAATCCAGGCCGTAGGCAGACGCTGTATGCGGTTTACCCATCACGACGACATTTGCCAACAAAGACAAAATTGTTAATCAATTATCTGGAAACTGAGCTGAAGTTACCTGTATTTAAAGCTGCCAATTGAATCGCTATATATTTGACCTTTTGTAAGCTTTACATTTCAATACAGGCTCAGGTTCGGTTCGGAGATCGGTAGTGGTAAGTGATTGTTTTTAATTATTTTTAAGACAATACTAACCGCGATTTTGTACAAAAAGGTTCGGCATAGGTTCGGTTAGCAGGGTTCAATGCTGAGCTGGTAAAAAAAATTACTTACAATTCTGTGACTTTCTGTGGTGATAGTGACCACTCACTTGTACTCATAATCCGTTGGTGCTGTGTTCGACTCACAGGGGGGCCACCATACACAAAAGGACTCAGTGCAAGCTGAGTCCTTTTTTCTTATCACAAATCTATTAGCTCGCTATGACTATGCCGTTGACGTTGCTGCGTTTAGCAAGTTAGTCGCCATTTAGGCAGTTAGAACTATCTAATTTGAGGGCAGTCTTATCATTAAGGAGATTGCTAAAGGTAAGTAATTGGATGTAATCGATAGCTACCTGAATGCTCCTGACTGCAATATAAACTGTAGCTAACGATAGTGGATGATGAATCTTTCAATGTGCTTGCTGATAGCAGAGTTGAGAGAGGTTTATCATGAACACGATGAAATTAAATAAGGTATTTGTCGGCGAGGCCTTGTATGGTGAAGGCAACGAGGTTGCCCATGTCGACTTAATCATTGGTCCACGCGGTAGCCCGGCCGAAATGGCTTTCTGTAGCACACTCACCAATCAAAAACGCGGTGTCAATGGTCTATTGGCTGTGCTTGAGCCTAATATGATGACGAAGCCAGCCACCGTCATGTTCAATAAAGTGGATATCAAGCATGCTAAGCAAGCGGTGCAGATGTTTGGACCAGCACAGTGTGGCGTTGCACAGGCGGTTGCTGATAGTGTGAAAGAAGGGTTGATTCCGTTAGATGAGGCGAATGATTTATTTATTTGCGTTGGCGTGTTTATTCATTGGGATGCTGTGGACGATACTAAAATTCAGGATTGGAATTATGAGGCGACTAAACTTGCGCTGAAACGCGCAATACACGAGCTACCTTTACCTGAAGAAGTGATAATGCAAGACGGAATGGTGCATCATCCATTAGCTGCGCATGACTATCAAAACGCTAGTTATGCGCTTAGACGCCGAGCTTAAGCTAGCGCTAACGGCAACTGGTTGGATGAACAGCACTTGCTATAGAGGTGTGGTCGCTGTATTGAAGCTTGAAAATGTAAAGCATTAACCTAAATGTGCGTTTTTTAAGCCAATACAGCTAATTGACTACTTGCGCGGCTGCATCTAACTAAATACATATCAACACTGCCGCTCATTATTTGTGTCGGGTATGGCGCGCTACACTGTCTGCCAACAGCCATCTAACACACGGCTGTATTGAGTGTGATGATTGCCTTATAACACCGCATGCTGTGGATTGAGCTTACGTGCGCCAGCACACAGAACAGCCAAAAACTATCTGTACCATGTTGCAGACACACACTACACCACTTTTTCTAAGCAGCATATATGCGTTTTCTTAAATCATTTTATAAAGTATTTAGCCAAGCAGTGATGTCTTGGTTAGACCATCGCGCGGCCAGCAAAGGTGCTGCCTTAGCGTTTTATGCCTTATTCTCATTTGGCCCCATTTTGATTTTGACCATTGCGGTGGCGGGTTTCTTTTTTGGCGCAGAAGCCGTTGAAGGTCAGTTTTTTTACCCGTTACAAAAGTTGGTGGGCACTGACGGTGCTGTGGCAATACAAGCCATCATCGCTTCTGCCAGCGACCCTACAGAGGGCTGGCTGGCGACTTTAGTGGCCATGGTGTTACTGTTGATAGGCGCGACCAGCGTATTTACGGAACTTAAAGGTAGCTTAGACGAGCTGTGGGGCGTGCCAAAATCAAAATTATCCGCCATGAGTATTTTACTCAGAACGCGCTTATTGTCTTTTGGTTTGGTCGCAGTATTGGCGTTTTTGCTATTGATTTCCTTGGTGGTGAATTCGCTGTTAAGCGTGCTGGAACACTATGCCGGTGGCCTATGGCGCAGCTCCGCCTTCTTGTTTACGCTCATGTCGTCGCTGATTTCATTTGGCGTAATAACTAGTTTATTTGCCGTGATTTATAAAATGCTGCCCGATGCGCCATTGTCTTGGCATGATGTGGCCATTGGCTCTATTGTGACTGCTTGCCTGTTTGTATTTGGCAAATTTTTGATTGGTATTTACATAGGCAATAGCACAGTGGCTTCTAGTTTTGGCGCAGCCGGTTCAGTGATTGCTTTGCTATTATGGATTTATTATTCAGCACAGATATTTTTTCTGGGGGCAGAGTTTACCCGGCATTACGCATTAACGTTTGGTAGTTTAAAACAATATAAAAAGCAACAGGCGGAGCTGGATAAAGTGATGGCCAAACCACTGGCAAGTGTTGAAGCCAAGGTTAGTAAATAAGCTGAGTAAATAAGGTGAAGTAAATAATGGCAATAAGTTGCTAGCTTAACTTGCTCGCAGCTTAGTGTTGAGTGCTGTCTCACTAGTTAAAGTGTATTTCGCCTAAGGTGCTTTACAGAAACTTTGCGTACTTTTCTGTAATGACTAGCGTAATGACCCTCTGCTTCAGCCATCCACTTGTTGTTATCCAGAGTACATCCTGTGCCTATTTGATGCTGATTTTAGGTTAAGTGAGTTGACGTACATAGTTCTCTAGCTACTCCCGCTACATTAAAAATGTGTAATGAAACACTATTAGTAAGCACATTGATAACAACATATGAATCGGGGTAATCCATGAAATTAAGCACAATTTCCTTAGCTGTCGCAGCAGCAATCACTGCTTGGGCACCCATATCCTCTGCTCGTGAAACGGTAGCATTACCCTATATTTTTGGTGTTGCGCCGGGGGATAGTGTTGGTCAAGCCACTGGCGTGGATACAACCGGGGCGGGCTTATTAACGATTAACCCTAATATTAATATCAATACGCTGAACGATGTGGGTGGCGGTATTACGAGCAATATTAACAATGTAGCGAGTATTTTAATTACCGGCAACACCACTATTACAGGCTTTACCGGCACCAGTTTGATTCGGTTTGTCGATATTACCGCAGGCGCCAATGCGACTACCACCAACTTCAATGGTAATGTATTTACCACCGCGTTTAATGTCAGTGGAACCGGCACAGTCAACTTTAATGGCAGTTTAAACGCTGGCATTGTGGCGGCAAGTACTAATTTTGCGGGCGATGGCTTTATTAATATAGGCGCCAACCAATTGTTTAATAGCGCCATTACCACTAATACTGCCAACACCGGTACGCTCACGTTCAATGGCGGCAGCAGCGTCAATGGCGCCATTGGCGGCGCCAATGGTTTAAAGCAAATTAATGTCGTTGGTGGCAATGCCTCTGTCATAGGCGCAGTGCAAGCGCAGCAGTTTAATTTAGACAGCAATACCTTAAATATTAATGGCGCGCTCACCACCAATTTTGGCGGTACCATCCTCACCAACTTCGCCAGTGATGCGGTGTTTGGTAAGATTGTCGTCACGGGCGACTCTGCTATCAACGCCGCAGGCGTCACGGTGATTCCAACCGTTACCGGCGCGCTGACGAACGGCACCACCTATAGAATTGTGTCTGCCCCTTCTGGCACCAACAATGCGGTAGTGTCTGTCATAAATAATAACCCTCGCTATACCTTTGCTGGCTTACCTACTACGCTAGGTAATGTCGATATTCAATTGACTAATATTACGCCCTTAGTGACCTTGGTGGCGGCTCCGGTGGCTATCGCGATTGCGCCGATTTTAGAAAATAATGCAGCAGTAGGTACGGATTTACGCGTGATTCAAGATGCAATTGCCGTATTACCCAATACAGTGGCGATTAATGATGCGTTAACACAATTAACGCCCGGCAATACCAACCTAGCGGCCCCTTGGATAGCCAGCCAAGCCACGCGTATGTTTGAAGACCAATTGATGGCGCGTATGGATGAAGTGCAAGCCAATTGCTGTGACGCTGCATGCGATCCTGACAAACCACGTCAACCGCAAAAAGCACATGCTTGTGATGAAGCCCAGCCTTACAACAACTGGTGGGGCAAGGCCATCGGCGGCGTTGGCAAACAAGGCAGTCGCGACCAGTTAAGTGGTTATGATACGCAAGCCGCCGGCATTATGATGGGTTACGATGTGCCAGTAGGCGTGCATTCTCGTTTAGGCTTGGGTGCTGGCTATGTCAAATCAGCCATAGACGACAATAACTCGCCTGCGCGTACCCAAATAGATGCTTACCAAGTGACCAGCTATTTTGAATACGCACCGCAACCTTGGTTTGTGCAAGCCGCATTAACGGCGGGCATTAATCGATACGATGGCAGCCGCGATATCAATATTCCTGGTATCAACCGTGAAGCCAAGGCCGATTACCGTGGTGAGCAATACAGCGCGCTGGTGGCGGTAGGTAAACATTTTTATGTCAATCAAACCATCATTACCCCGTTAGCCTCATTGCTAGCCTCACGCGTGAATGTTGATGGCTACACTGAAAAAGGTGCTGGCGATGTGAATCTGCGTGTGGACAGTCAAGACTATGACTTTTTGCAATCTACCTTGGGCGTCAAAATGGAACAAGTCATTCAAACGTCTAATGGTGCGGTATCGCCAGAAGTGCATGTTAAATGGTTGCATGACTTTAACTCGACCACTATGCAACAAACCGCTAGCTTTACCAGCGGTGGCCCTGCATTTAAAGCGAATGGCATTAGACAAGACCGGGATTTATATAATGTAGGCGCGGGCTTTACCATGCTGTATTGCAATTGCAAAGCCAATACGTGGTCGGTAAAAGGCTTGTATGACTACCGCTGGAACAATAGTGATTATGCTGCACATCAAGTGTCTTTAATTGCCAATATGAAGTTCTAACTTATTGTCTTAATTTAGCTAGTGCTCAAAAAACAAAACCTCCATGCACCACATGGAGGTTTTTTTGTATGCGTGCGTTTGTAAAACAAGGTGCTGATGAATCTTAGGATGATCAGCATACGTTAAGCTAACTGTATTGAGTGCAACCTTAATATATAGCAGTTAATAAGAGGGCGGCCATGCGAAGTACCATCCATTTAGCCAATGACCTTGTTCAGGCTATTTTGCTTTGGTTTTGGCTAAGCCGCGTTGCATCAGCGCGCTACAGTCTGCGGCGTGGCGTTTGGCTTCTTTAATATCGCCATTGTCTAGTAATGGAATGATGGCGGCTAACGGGTTTAGCAAAGACAGGAGTGCTGACCCGGCTAACTTCAAGCCGATTTTGCGTTTTTCCAAAGAGGTTTTGGGGTTGGCAAACGTGCCAGACACATGCAGCGGTGAGCGCAAACTGAGCGGGCTGAAATCTTTTGGCATGACGATTAATTTTAAATCTATGGTCTCTTGCGCCAGTGAAATGGCGCCGGTGAGCCATAACGCAGAATCTTCGGTATCCAACACCATCACTTTAGGCCGCAAGACACCTTTATCTGCCACCAAATCGGCCACTGCACAGTGCAGGGGTAAGGCATCATCGCCTTTAAACATGACGCCTAAAGACTGCGCCAAATCTAGGCCAGCAGCTTCTACCACTAAGTGTGAAAGCGCGCCATTTTGCAATTCACTTTGCACACTGCCCTTCATCGTAGCCAGCATATCCGCACTAGAGATGCCTTGTCCATTGAGGGCTGCTTTGCCGTGAAGATTGCCCGAAATATAAGGTGCTTCCCCTTTTTCGCGCACTTGTCGTACCCAGTTTTCTAGGCGTACACCGCTCCAGCGCAAGTCTGCATTCCACAAGGCAATTTTACCTCTACCATCCAGCTTTAAGTCGCCTTTCAGTTGGCCTTTGGCCGTCCGTGCGTCCAAGTTTTGAATTTTAAGCACGCCACCATTTAATGTGAGGTGGCCACGCAATGGGCTTAATGGTTGCAGCACTTTGGTGTTGAGGTCAACATACTTGATATTAATTTTCACGTCCGCGTGCATGGTGCGCAGCGATTTCAAATCAAATGGACGTCTAGGCAATACCTTTTGTTTAGGTTTATTGGCGTCTAGTGAGCCAAATGCTGGGCCTAAATCGGTAATTAAAAACTTATTACCATTGAGTTGACCCGATAACAAAGGAATTTTGCGGCCCTTATCGTAAATAAATTGACCGTATAAATGACTCGCGCCTAGATCCAACTGCTTGAGGTTGATACGCCAAACCTTTTGTTGTTTATCGACATAGCCTTTGCTGGAAAATTCTGCAGTAGTAGGTAATGTCACACCCACCAAATCGCCTATTGAGGCCATAGATGGGCCTTTTAACGTAAAGTTGCCGGCAAAATTTGTTGGGTGCATAACATCTTGCGCGCTGCCTTTAAAGGTAATGGTTGCCCGACCTAGACTGCCGTTTAAGGTTAAGCTCACTGGCACTTCAGTGGTTTTGTTGCGTTGTGTTGGTAAGGTGCCTGAAGAAAATAATGTCATTTTCATC
>DASWSZ010000169.1:0-10035 GCA_036402395.1 Methylophilus sp. | reverse complement strand
CATCCGTTGGGCTCCACTCATTACTTACACAAACTACCTAAACCCTTACTACGTTTAACAACTGCACCTGCCTCGCTACTACTACACTTTTGTAACTACTAAATTTTTGTTACAACTAAAATTTTTGGCTACTTAAAAGTTTGTTAAGCGTTTTAACACAACCTCATTTTGCGCATTAGTATTTATTACACTATGTAACTAATTGTAAATTAAATTAAACTTTCGTAAACTACCCGTTCAGACTAATTGCATACAGCTGTTTAATTATTAGAGCAATATTAATTAATAAACACATAATAACTTGTTAAAAAAGCTAAACATTAATTATATTTTGTTTGATTACAACTACATACACCATGTGTGTGCTAGTTAACTTAGTGCAACATATGTGCCAATCTGTTAACACATGTTAAATTATCTTCAATAGTTTGGCTATTCCCCAAATAGACTATAAATCATATATTTACAGGACTTATGTAGAAAGAATATTAGCTCGATTGGGCCAATGTTTGTAAAAATGCAGACTGTTATATAGTTAACATTGACTATTGTGATAAATTTTCGACAGTAGCTGGTCTAAACTTAACCTGCCCGCGCCACTAAAAATCAGCGGTAATAACAGCACCATATACATCGCCGGTAGCTTGTAATTGCCAAAACCATCATTGCTTTCATCAATAACGCGGTAGCCCGTTAGCAGTTCTGTTAGCGTATGCCATTCTGCAGGCCAGTGCACGGCGGCAATGGCGACAATAGTCAGAATAAATAAGGAAGTGGCGAAAAAGCGTGTGGCCAAACCAAACGCAATGGCAAACGCACCGACAATTTCAAACGTGAGTGCTAAGCCCCAGCTGATGTCTGGCGGCAATAAATTAAACGGGAATGGGAACGTGATATCAGCAAACCAATTACTGCCATGCAGTTTTTCAAATCCAGCCTCACCAAACTCCCACGCCAGCAGCAGCCGGATAAACAATGACGGCAACCATGTGCCTACGCTGTTAAGGTGAGTGGTGATGCGACAGTACAGCGCGCTCAACTGATGCATAGGCGCGCAAACTAGTAAGTGTGTTGTTGAATTTGCCATGTCCGTTTCCTTTGTTTTGATGAGTCCTAAACATTGGTCTGCACATGCGGGGGAAACCTTACATCAGGTCACTAAAGTAAAAATGACCTGAGGCGATATGTGGGTTCGCAACTTGTGCGTATTGGTGAAAGTATGTTTGGCGGAATATGGGATGAGATAGATTGAAAAGTAATACTAGATTGCCACGTCGCTTAACTATTGAAATTGGTTCCTCACAATGACAGCTCTCACCGTCACTGCGAGCGCATGGCGCGCGGCAGTCCAGTAGTTACAAATCCCACAATATTTTTTTAATAGCCTGTAGTTAACAGCTTGAATTATTTATGTCTGCAGGCTTGTGGAGGAGGCTTTTTGCACCTTTTGAGCGCGGTAGTACAGGCGTATGCCTAATAACAGTGCAAGCACCGCGGCATAGTAGAACGGTTCAGTGACATCTTTTTTGACCAGCCACCAAAAATGTAAGATGGCCAAAATACTGATTAAATAAATAGACTGATGCAGCGTTTTCCATTTGGTTTTAAGCCGCTTCATCATGGCGCTATTGGAGGTGACCGCCAACGGTATCGTCAGTAAAAATGCGCTAAAGCCAACAATCACATATGGGTGCTTGATAATGTCTTTGACAATTTCTGACCACATAAAGCTGTAATCTAGCCAAACATAGGTGGTGATGTGCAAACAAGCGTAAAAGAACATCCACAGCCCTAATAAGCGCCGCACTTGTACTGGCCACACTTGCTTGGTGATGAGCCGAATAGGCGTAATACTAAGTGAGGCCAGCAGGAACACCAGCGCCCAAGTGCCGGTGGAGCGTTCTACAAACTCAACGGGGTTGGCGCTTAAATTGTCAGTAAAGCCTAACCAGAATAGGCGGACTATCGGTAAAAAAGCGGCTATCCAAATGGCTACTTTGCTGTAAGTGACCAAAGGGTTTTGACGGACACTGGCCATGATTAAAAATTCTTTTTAAGATCCAAGCCAGCATACATTTGGCCGACTTCTGGGTAACCATTAAACATCAACGTTTTAATGCGGCCACCAAATAAGCCACCACCAATGGGTTTTTCTGACGATTGCGTCCAACGCGGGTGATCGACATTTGGGTTTACATTGGCGTAAAAACCATATTCGCTAGGGCCGGCTTTTACCCATGTGGTGAGCGGCATTTTCTCGGTAAAGCGAATTTTAACTATGGATTTTGCACCCTTAAAGCCATATTTCCATGGCGTGACCAAACGTACCGGTGCGCCATTTTGATTGGGCAACACTTGGCCGTATAAACCCACCGCTAACAAGGTGAGCGGATGATTGGCTTCGTCCATACGTAAGCCTTCCACATACGGCCAATCCAACACTGGGACGCGCATGCCAGGCATGGTTTGGGGGTCATTGGCGGTAATAAACTCTACATATTTAGCGTTGCCAGTGGGTTCTGCCCATTTAATCAAGCTAGCCAGCGGCAGCCCTACCCATGGGATCACCATAGACCAGCCCTCCACACAGCGCATACGGTAGATGCGTTCTTCTAGTGGCGCCAGTTTCATCAGGTCTTCTATGCTGATGGTTTTGGCTTTTTTCACTTCACCCTCTATGCTAATGCTCCAAGGGTTAGGCTTAAATAATGTGGAGTGAATGGCAGGGTCGGATTTATCGGTACCAAACTCATAATAATTGTTGTAAGTAGTGATGTCCTCATATTTGCTCAGCTTTAAATCTGCGCCATAAGCGGTTTTTTTAAAGCCAGGTAATTTAGGTGTGGTGACTTTTGCGACTTGTTTTTTGGCGTTAGCACGGCCTATCAACACGCCATCCCCTTTGGTTTCACCCCCAGCAATGGTGGCTGCTTTAGCCAAGCTAGACACACTTAAGGCGGCCGCCAATGCCCCAAACCCCGCCGCTTGTATAAAATGGCGCCTGTTTTCAAACACCGCTTGTGGCGTAATTTCGGATGGTTGAATATTGGCCGGATTGCGTTTGTTATTGTCGAGGTTCATCGAAACATACCTTAAGTGAAGTGTTAGGTTGATTGCTTACCAAGCTTAGTCGACGTAATGGATGAATCCTTACGTGATGGATTCAGTATTTTTTGACTAAGCTATTTAGCTAATGTGTTATTCAAATCGATTGCCACAAATATAAGGAACAACTTGCTGGTAAACGTAATTTTTGCACACGGGCTATTTTTTAATTAAGCCGCGCATTTGCGTGTGGCGCATATGGATTGCCGCGTCGCCATTTAATAAACACCAAATATCTCCTCGCAATAACAGAATAGCGAGAGCTTGCTGCTATGGTTGGCCAATATAGCGTCACGGCGTACCTAGTAGATCAGCAAAGGCCTAAAACCAACTCCGCGTCACTGCGAGTGCGTAGCACGTGGCAGTCCAAACAGCTTTGTCTCAGCGCCTACAACACCCAGAGTACACAGCTTGTTTTATTGCTATTTTTGCGCGCTGGCTATCATGGCGGTTAAATCGCTGGCTTGTAGTTTGTCGGCAATCAGTTTAGCTTCTGCCAACAGCGCATCGGCTTTAACAGAGTCGCCTTGTGCGCGCATGGTGTCGGCTAAGTAAATATCGGTTTTGGCTTGGTAATATTCTCCGCCATTGTCTTTGCTAAATTTCAGCAGCCGCTCATAGGTTTTTACCGCGCTGGCATAGTCTTTATTTTGCGTAAATAATTTGCCCAACGTTAAGCTGGCTTCTGCATATTGGTCTAAGGTGCCCGATTTTTGCTGCATCAAGGTGCCTTTAAGTTGTTGCTCGATGGCTTTGTCTAGTTGGTTCAGCGCTTGGTAGGTCATGGCCAAGCGCTCATAACTGTCAGCGCGCTCATTGTCGTTCAGCGATAGCTCAGCACCTTTTTCGTAACTTTTTAAAGCATTTGCAAAATCTTGCTTAAGCGCATAGGTTTCGCCCAATAAATTGTGGCTAATGCGGGTAAATTTGCGGTCGCTATCTGCTATGGCTGATTGCAGGCTTTTCTCGTAATGCGTTAGCGCATCGGCAAATTGTAGGTTGGCTTTATGCAAATTACCCAACAATACATGGGTGACCGTGGTTTCAAACCCTGTTTTGGCAGAGCCACTAGCAAGCGTAAACGCAATTTTAGCGCCTTCGTATTGCTGGTCTGCGCCTAAAGCACGACCTTTACATAACAAAGCTTGGTGATGTTTACTGTCATTTTTTAGCGCAGCTTCAGCCTGCACCAGAGCGCTTTTAGTATCTCCTTTGTTCAAAGCATCGTTACAGGCTTTAACCTGACTATCGATATCTTGAGCATATGCATTAAAACTCAATAAAATCAAAAATATAAATGAACTATTGAATGTATTGTCTAGCTTCATAGAGGCCTATCTTAAAATTTAAAATCTAGTGCTTAAAATAAGGATTGCTGTGGCGCTTGTGGGTCTGACTCAGCTTGTGTTTGATTAGTTGCAGCAGTTTGACTGGTGATAGTGGTTTGTTGGGGCTCACTGGCTAAAGTGTCCGACGGTTGCTCAGCGCTGACTTCAATAGCCTTTAACAATGCAGTTAAACCCGCCTCATCTATTACCGGCACCCCTAGCTTTTGCGCATTTTCTAGCTTACTGCCCGCCTCTGCCCCCGCCACCACGTAATGCGTTTTCTTGGAGACACTGCCAGACACTTTGCCGCCAGCGGCTTCTATCAAAGCTTTGGCCTCATCGCGCGACATGGTTGGCAAGGTGCCGGTAAGCACAAAGGCTTTGCCCTGCAAGGCCCCGCTGCTCTGCGCTTTGCCGACATGCTCTGGCCAATGCACGCCTAGGGCGCGCATGGAGGCAATCACGTTCAGGTTATGCGGCTCGCTAAAAAACTGGAGGATGGCCTCGGCTACTATCGGCCCGACATCATTCACTTGTAATAAAGTATTCACATCGGCCAGCATTAAAGTATCCAGCTGACCAAAGTGATGGGCTAAATCTTTGGCGGTGGCTTCACCCACATTGCGTATGCCTAGGCCGTAAATAAAGCGCGCCAGTGTGGTCTGCTTGCTTTTGGCAATGGCATACAACACATTTTGCGCCGATTTTTGCGCCATGCGTTCCAAGCCAGATAGTGTGGCTAAATCGAGTTTATAAATATCATCCAGCGTATGTACCAAGTTGGCTTCCACCAATTGATTGACCAGTTTTTCACCCAAGCCTTCAATATCTAAAGCGCGGCGTGAGGCAAAATGCGTCACCGCTTGCTTGCGTTGCGCTGGGCAAAACAAACCACCAGTGCAGCGCGCCACCGCTTCATCTTGAGGCCTGACGATGTGCGAGCCACATTCTGGGCAGGCCGTGGGCATCACAAACGCTCTTGCGTCTGCGGGGCGCTTTTCGGCTATCGCCGCTACCACTTCTGGGATGACATCCCCGGCCCTACGCACGATGACGGTATCGCCTATTAAAATATCCTTGCGGCGCAACTCATCTTCATTATGCAAAGTAGCATTGGTGACGGTGACGCCACCGACAAACACTGGTTTTAAGCGCGCCACAGGCGTAATAGCGCCGGTGCGCCCCACTTGTACGGTAATGTCTTCGACAATGGTAGTGGCTTCTTCAGCCGGAAATTTATGTGCAATCGCCCAGCGTGGCGCTCTGGAGACAAAGCCCAAGCTGTTTTGCTGGCTAAATTGATTGACCTTATATACCACGCCGTCAATATCAAACGGCAAGTTGGGGCGTTGCGCGCCTATGGCTTGGTAATAGTCGCGTAGACCTTGCACGCCCTGCTTCACTGCGCGTAAGTCACTGACTGGTAAGCGTAAATCAGCCAAGTATTGCATGGCCTCGCTATGCGAGTGTAGCGTTGGCACACCTTCTGCAGCACCTAGGCCATAGGCATAAAAATGCAAAGGCCTAGTGGCGGTGATGTTGGCATCCAATTGACGTAAGCTACCAGCTGCGGCATTGCGTGGGTTGGCGAATAACTTAGCGCCCTGCTCGGCTTGGGTTTGATTGAGCCGCTCAAAATCGCGCTTGAGCATAATCACCTCGCCACGTACCTCTAGTAAAGCGGGTGGTTGGCTAGTATTGAGCTTGGTTGGAATGGCACGTATTGTTTTAAGATTATGCGTGACATTTTCACCAGTGTAACCATCACCTCGCGTGGCACCTTGCACAAATATACCGTGCTCGTAAGTAAGCGTAATGGCCAAGCCATCAAACTTAGGCTCAACGGCATATTCGATATTGTCTGTGTCTAAGGTTTCGCAAATACGCCTATCAAACGCAGCTAACTCGCTATCTTCAAACGCATTATTCAGCGACAACATGGCTTGCCGGTGTTGCACACTATCAAATGCTGCAGAAGCATTGCCGCTGACGCGCTGTGTGGGTGAATCTGGGGTAGTCAGCTGCGGAAATTGCGTTTCTAAATCAACTAACTGGCGATATAGGCCATCGTATTCATTGTCTGAAACCAGTGGCTGATCGAGCACGTAATAGTGATAATCGTAATCTGCCAGTTGACGTTTAAGTACTGCGATGTCCGCTTGCGCTTGCGCTAGACTGGTCATGACACGCCTTATGAGAATAAGCGTAAGGCGTGCTGGCTGCCCGGGATAATGCCGATGGCAATCATTTTGGCATTGATGACTTTAAGTTGCTGGCGTATCTTTTCCAATTGGATATCCCCTAATGGCCGACGATTGTCGTCCATCATGTTGGCATCCAAAGCTTTGGCCAGCGCTTTGGCAATCCCCACCATGCTATCAAATACCTGTGCGCTGTTTTTCACGGTAGGAATATCCAATTGAAAGGTGATGCCGTGCATGACGCTGCTTTTCACCATCTCAGCTGAAAATGGGTTGCCTTCAAAGTTTTTAATGGAGAACTCTAAACCGCCATGCTCAGCATTCATCAGGTGAAATCGACCATCAGCGCCCAGTGATAAGCCTTGCGATTCTAGCAGACCTCTTAGTTTGGTGGCATGAAACGTGACACCGTCGTTGGCTAACAGATGAAAGCCTACCGTTTTATCCACTTCAATACAAAATTGATCCAAGGTGACGGCTTGATTGAGCGGGTCGCCATTGCCTTGCCATTCCACATGCGCGCTTAAATCTAAGCCTATGGTTTCTATCATATGTTGAAAGCGATTCAAAATAGAGCGGCTGACCGCACCGCCTCTATCGGCCAGTTGTAACGCACAAGCCAGTTGCGAATAAGTGGCTTGCGGGTTGCCTTGTGACAGCTCCACCCAGTCTTCAGCCTCGTTTAAGCCAAATGCAAAAGTATGCTCAGCAAATTCCTTTAACTGGCTGCTGATATGTTTAATTTGGCTTAAAGGTAATGGCGATGAAGCATATAACAGCGCTATCACATCAATTTGCGGGTGCATGGCTGACGGCAGCGAGACTTCTTCAATGACATGCGCAGGCGTGCTGGGTGTGGTTTCCGATAAGGCTAAGTCCATGTCTGTGTCGGCAAACGCTGCTAATGCATCGTCTGGCAACGGCTGTTGCTGCAAGGTTAGCGCTTCATCAGCTTCAGCATCACGCACTTCATCAGGCCTAGTTGCATGGCTAAACTCACTTAGCAATGGTTCTGAAAGTGTTTCAGCCCGGCTTAATTCCTCTGCCGTAGGTTTGCGTAAGGCATCATATTGACGCTCGTTGGCAATGACTTGCTCTGGGTTGATGCGTTCTGGGTTTAACTCATCCGGATCGCGCGCTAGGCCTGGTTCAATTCTGGGCTCAACTCTAGGCTCAATTCTGGTTTTTTGCGCGCTTTTAGCACGCTCTTGGCGCATATTTTCGGTGTTGACTTGAAAATCTTCAATCAACACATCACGTTTGGATGGCTTGAAATTTTGGTCTACGCGTTGATGGAACGCACGCTCTTGCCACCAATTAAATAGCAAGACGCCGACCACAATCAGCACGCCTAGCCCTACCAATATCATCAGCAAATCTGACATTTATGCACAATACCTAACAATTAAACTACCCATATCATACCCCATTTTACGGCTTAAGCCGCTTGCATACTAAGTGCGGCTTCAATATCCACATCCACCACGCGCGATACGCCAGACTCTTGCATAGTGACGCCTATGAGTTGCTGCGCCATTTCCATGGTGATTTTGTTGTGCGAAACAAATAAAAACTGCGTGCGCTCAGACATTTTTTTCACTAATCCGCAAAAGCGCTCGGTATTGCTGTCATCCAGTGGCGCATCCACTTCATCCATCAAGCAAAACGGCGCCGGGTTAAGCCTAAACAAAGCAAATACCAGCGCCATTGCCGTCAGTGCTTTTTCACCGCCCGATAACATTTGGATAGTGGTGTTCTTTTTACCTGGTGGTTGGGCGAATACTTGGATGCCAGTATCTAAAATTTCCTCACCCAACAATTCCAACCTAGCTTGGCCGCCGGCAAACAACACATTAAATAACTCATTAAAATTGCGATTAGCCTCATCAAACGTGGCTTGCAGCTTGCCGCGTGTTTCGCGGTCTATCTTACGAATAGCATCTTCTAGCGTTTCGCTGGCTTGCGACAAATCCAACATCTGACTATCCAGATAGGTTTTGCGTTCTTGTTCAGTGGCCAGTTCTACGATGGCCGCTAAATTTACTGCACCTAAGTCATTCATTTTGCGCTGTATTTGTAACGTTTTATTGGCAAGCTCGCTGCTTTTACTTTGCACAGTCAAGCCTGCTGCCAATACCGCTTCGGCAATACCATTTTCAATTAAGGCCGCTTGGCATTGCTCAAAGTACAAGCGCGCCTGTTGTTCTTTTAAACGACTTTGCTCGAGTTGGTCGCGTAATGGGTGCAATTGTTGCTCTTGCTGCAGGCGCACTTTTTCTTGTGTTTGTAATTGCTGCTCTTGCTCCGCCAAATGGTTGCGCGCTTGCGCAAGCGCCGCCTCTGCCAATTGTTTTTTGTTTAAGGCCGCGTTTAAATTGGCTTTCAGCGTATCCATAGGCGTTAACGTTAAGCGATGTTCGGCGTCTGCTTGGCGGTGTAAGTAAGCGCTTTTTTCTTCACTATTAACTTTAATTTTACTGTTTAACTCATTAATTTTATTAATTATTAATTTTTTATTAAACATACGCTCATGCTGTGATTTTTCTGCTTTTTGTAGTGCGTCGCGCAAGGCAACGTAGGCCTGCTCTGCGAGTTGTTGCGCACTGGCAGCGCCTTGTGCCGCCTGTTCAAGTGATGGCAAATCCGCGAGCAATAATGCTAGCTGGCTTTGTTTTTCCACATGCTCCAAGGTCAGCTGATCCTGCTTATGTTGAGCATGCTCAATATCCGCTTTAATGGCTACTTCACGGCTTTTGGCGTGTTCAAATGCTTGTTTTAGCCGTGCTATAGTTAGTTGCACTGCATGCAGGTCAGCTGTGGTTTGCTTAAGCGCATGGCTTTCCGTCACCTGTTGCTGTCTAAGCGCTTGTAACGCTTGCTCATGTTGGGTCAGCGCTTGCTGGGCATGCGCTAATGCCAAGTTAAGCGCAGGCTGTTGCTGCGTGAGTTTTGCTAATTGCTGTTGGCGCTCTAGCACGCCATGTAACTGATTTTGCGCACCATAATAAGACACACTGTGTTGCGTGTAGATATCGCCCGCAGCGTTCACCAAACACTCACCCATAGACAAGCTAGGCAACGCTTGCGCCAAATCTTGCTCCTCCGCAAGCACATAGACGCCACTCAGCCACTCTTGCAACAACCCTTGTAGCTGCGGCTGTTGACAAGTGACATGGTCTAGCAAGGCCACCAAGCTGGTATGCTTGACAGGGGTAGCCGCAGCGCTGCTGGGTAAAGCCAGTACCAAGGCGCTGGGCGGGCGTTGCGTAGGTCTGGATTGATCGCTGATTAATGCATTTAATTTGTTACCCAGCACTGCTTCTAACGCCACCTGCCAAGCAGGTTCTACGCTAATGGCTTGCCATAATCTGGCCTGACCATCCAAGCCTTTTTGGCTTAAC
>DASWSZ010000168.1:0-14844 GCA_036402395.1 Methylophilus sp. | reverse complement strand
ATACTGCTACATCATGTGGATTTTACATATTTGCCATTCTTACTACCCGCCCTTTTTAGATTGCGCGCGGCAGTATGCTGCCCTGTTTAAAGGCACTGCATATAAAGTGTTGACGGTGTATCTCACCGGCAACGCCAATGCGGACGTGGTTGCAGGTAGTGAGTCAGATGAAGTGTTATTTTTGGGCTATGAGAGTCATCAAGTGTCTGGCTTAAAAATAAAAGCCATTTTAGATATACGCGCACTGACTAAGCAACGCGAATTTGCCTTTTGTATTACGCATCGGGTCAAGCCTACTTATGTGGCTTTGTTGGCGACCAATTTGCCGGTGGTGAGTGTGCATCATAATTACAATGATTATCAGCGCTGGTCACGCAGAATACTGGTGAATGTATATCAATCACGCTTGTTGATGCTGGGCGTGTCTGATTCTGTGCGCGATGATTTAAGACGTGACCTTAAGGGTTGGGATGTTAATAGGATACAGACGCTGTATAACCGGATTAATGTAGAAGCGACAGTATGTCAATTGCTTAACAAATCTGAAGCGCGGAAAAAGTTGGCTTTGCCGGAGGATGCGTGGGTGGTGGCTAATGTAGGCAGGCTACACCACGACAAAGATCAAGCAACGCTGATACGTGGTTTTGCGCTGGCTTTACCAGCATTACCCTGTAATAGCTTGTTAGCCATAGTGGGTGATGGGCCATTAGCGACTGATTTGAAACAACTGGTAGCAGAATTAAATATTGGCGCTCATGTGTTATTTTTAGGCAAAGTTTCCAACGCTAAACAGTATTTTAAGGCGTTTGATGTATTTGCCCTAACCTCAGATCATGAGCCCTTTGGCATGGTATTGTTAGAAGCCATGGCTGCAGAATTGCCTATCATCTGCAGCAACAGTGGCGGCGGTGCTGAGGTGGTTGCAGGGATAGGCCGACTATTTATACTAGGAAACGAGCAGTCATTGAGTGAAGCGCTACAAGAAGCAAGCCATGATGGCGGATTATCAAAAAATAGTAAACACGCATTGCTGGAGCGATATTCAGATACGGCTGTAAGAGAGCAGTTTTGGTCCTTAGCAGTTATTCAACAAATAAGCAGTCGATTACCGCAATAAAACAGCGCGCTTTATCTAGCTTATGCTTTGTAGCAGACAGGCATTTCCGCAATGATGACTTTAATTTAAATCAAGACAAATGATAGCCATGCAAAAACTACTCATATTAGATGGCATTGGTGGCGTGCCACTGGGGCGAGAAATGGCGGAGGCCTTTACTGGCCACGGCATAGAGACTACCCATCGGGACTGTGCTGAGTTACCTAAAATTAGCTGCTATGGCTTGCGTTCTGGATTAGCAAAGTTGGTCAACCGATCTAATCAGAAAGATACTTATTATCATCTGCCTAGACTTGATGCTGATTACATTAAAACCTTGCTAGACCATGAAAAACCAAGCCACGTATTAGTGATTGGATTTGTTTACAAGTTTATTCAGCCTAAGCTTTTAGCCGAATATTGCCGTGCAGTAGGGAGTAAGCTATTTCTCTACGATACCGATAGTTGTAATTTGTATGAGAAAAGACGTGAATTTATATTCTTTTTAGAACAAGAATTACCGATTTATCAGGAGATATTTTCTTTTTCAAAAGTGACCACTCACTTTTTTAAACATACCAAACATTTTAATGCCAGCCATTTTCCCTTTGGTGCAAAGCCAATTGTACATACACATACAGAGGACAAGAAATATGATGTACTGTTTGTGGGCAGTGGCGATTTACGGCGCATATTTTTACTTGAACATATTAATCAATTTGTGCATGTGTTTGGAAACCGATGGAAAAGAAATTACCCATTGATTTCTAATGCACTGCAGCAGCGCATAGAGGATAGCGCGTTATGGGGTGTAGCCTTACACACGCATTTGCAGCAAGCTAAAATAGTGCTCAACATTACCAGAGCACCATTTTACGCAGCCGAAACCGGCGTTAATTTACGTATATTTGAAGCGCTTGCTGCCGGTTGCTTTTTGTTAACCGATGCATGTGAAGAGGTGGAAGCGTTGTTTGAGGTAGGCGTGGAAATTGAAACCTATAGCAACGCGACAGAGTTGAAAGATAAAGTAAATTATTATCTGGAACATGCAGAAAAACGAGAAGCCATTGCAGCACGCGGGCATGAAAAACTTATGGCACTCTACCGGTGGGATGTGCGCGTTGCGCAGTTGCTACCACGGATGCAACTCATCTCTTTAAGCCTGTAGCCTTTTTAACTGCTTACATTCTAGTTCCCGCATTATAATCACTGCTATCGGTAGCCAGAAAATAATCCATTGTGCGTTAATGCGTTCAATCACGCCTTGCCCATATGTAATGCCAATTAAGCAGCTAAATATAAACACCATTAATGCGATATTAATGGCTAGCTCTTGCCTATAGCGCCAGCCTAGCCGTATGGTCAACGCAATGACCAATAGATGCAGGCTTAAGCCGACTAGGCCAAGTTCTACCAGTGAACCTAAATAGACGTTGTGATAATGCGACCAACCATGTGCAAAATTGCCTGGTGAATTGATATATAAGTTAGTGCCTGCACCATTGCCTAAGATTAAATGGTGTTTAGTAAACTGCAAAAAACCTAACCACAAATCTAATCGATAACTTTGTCCTCTTTCGATATCTGCTTGGTAAGCGGCCAAAAATATTAATGAAAGCGCAAACAAAATTACTAAGCTGACAGTTGTGATTTGTATTTTTAATTTGATTGATAATTGACTAGCAAAGAAAATAAGCAAACACACTGCAGCCATCGAAATGATGGGGCCGCGCGAATGGGTGAGTAGGGTGGCGGTAAAGAAAAAGATAAAAAAAGCAAAATAGCGCAATTTGTTCGCTTGCTCTTTTTGTAACACCACGCATAGCATCATGGTCGCCATGGCGCCATACAGCGCTGCTACCCATAAGGGATTGCGTAAACGGCCGAAGCCCGTTAGGCGGTCGGCAATCGTGCTATGGTCTAACCCATAAAACAAGGCGCTGACCACTAATACGCTTAACAGACCCGCCATGGTGGTGAATTTAGCTAATACATATAATCTAGAAGGCTGCAGATAGTAAGTGAAAAAAATCACCAGCCAAAATGCATAAAAATAAAACGCACGTTTAATCTCACTCATCACGCCATCCATGTCTTTATGCGTACCCCATGCTGTGCTGATGGCGTAATACAAGCAAAATATACAGGTCACCCAAAACAAACGACTGGCTAAAAATGGCTTAAACGGCACTTTAATTTTAAGCATTAACCACAACGCTGGCAGCAAAAATATCGCTAAAAATGCTTGATTGTGAAGTTGACCTTTAGGGAAAAAGAAAAAGCCAGCAATCCAAAATACCGTTAAAAAAAACAAACCATTGCTGAATGTGAACTTAAATTTTTGTGCTGGGATACTCATAGGGCCTGAATTTTAATACACGTATCTAAATACTGATGGTTAATCAATGAGATTTTACTTATAAACTTTTTAATTGAAGGCTGACTTAATGATGGTACCTGGCAAAATCTGCTTCAAGCAGTTTAAATGCCCCAACGGGCAAGTGCGTTTAAAACATGGGCTACAGTCTAATTTTAAATACTCAATCACGGCTTGCGGGTGCATGGGTGGGGTGTGGTAGGGGTCGGACGAGCCAAAAATCGCAATCAGTTTCTTGTCTAGCGCGGCGGCCACATGCATCAAGCCAGAATCGTTACTCACGACCGTATGGCATAACGCCATTAAATCAATGGCTTCACCCAGTTTGGTTTTGCCGCCTAAATTAATACATTGGTCACCAGTCTGCTGGTTAATCAGGTCGGTGACGGGAATATCTTTATCAGAACCAAATAGCCACACCTGCCAACCTTTAGTAATCGCTGCGTTGGCGACTTCTGCATAATATTCGGCAGGCCAGCGCTTGGCTTCACCATATTCCGCACCTGGGCATAAGCCTAATATTGGCGCTGAGGTGTTTGCGATATTGAGCTTGGCTAGGGTCTGCTCGGCAAGCACAGGATTTGCTACCAAACTGGGATTGGGTGGCGGGCTATTGAGGTGGGTATGGGCGGGTAAGCCTAAGCTGACAAAGCGTTGCACCGTCATTTTGAGTATGGTTTTGTCTAGCGGCCGGATATCGTTAATCAATCCGTAGCGCATTTCGCCTAAAAAGCTGGTGCGTTTGGGAATCCCCGCCGCCCAAGGCAGCAAGGCAGATTTAAACGAGTTGGTAAGTATGATGGCTTGCGTATAGCCTTTGTGTTTGAGGCTACGCCCAAACTGAATGCGTTGCCAAAATGCTAGCTCACCATGTTTAAACGGCAGCGCAATTTTTTCAGACACTTCTGGCATGCGGTCTAGCAATGGCAATGTCCAAGCAGGGGCTGCTACATCTATCACGCAATCAGGATTATTGTCTTTAAGTGTTTTAAACAGGCTTTGCGCCAACACCATGTCGCCCACCCACGCTGGGCCTAAAATCAATATTTTCTCTACCATATTGTTAGGCTAGCTATTCATTTTTTTGATCAGGTTGCTGGTGCTCCTGCCCGCCACCAAATCAATCAAGGCAATTTCACCGCCCCACGACTCCACCTCTTTACCACCCACCACTTGGTCTGCGGTGTAGTCGCTGCCTTTAGCAATGACATTAGGCTGAATAGCATTGATTAAGTTAAGTGGGGTATCTTCATCAAATAAAATCACGGCATCGACTGACTCTAGTGCGGCCAATACGCGTGCGCGGTCATGCTCATTGACAACCGGCCGCGTAGGCCCTTTCAATGCACTGACTGAGCGATCTGTATTCAAACCCAGTATCAGTTTGTCGCCACGTTTTTTGGCGGCCTCTAAATAAGTGACATGACCGGCATGCAGTAAATCAAAACAGCCATTGGTAAACACTATTTTCTGCTGCGCTTGTTTCCACAACTCTACTTTGGCAAGGAGTTCTGGCAAGTCACACACTTTATGCGCTTGCTCGTTCGATTGTTGATTGGCTAAGGCTTGTACTAATTCTATTTTAGTAATCGGCACGGTGCCGACTTTACCCACCACCACACCAGCGGCAGTATTGGCTAAATCTAAACTGTTCAATGCACTTAAACCATGCATTAAACCAGCGGCTAACGTGGCAATCACGGTATCACCCGCGCCAGAGACATCAAACACTTGTTTAGCCGTGGCATTCAAGTGATGCGACTCTTTGTCTAGCAGGGTGATGCCTTCTTCGCCGCGCGTCACTGCTAAAAATTTTAGATTTAAACATTGTTTGAGCGCAATGGCTTTTTGAATTAAATCCGGGTCGTGCGTAGTGGTATTACAGGCTTCTGCGGTTTCTTTTTTATTCGGCGTCAGCGCGGTGGCTCCGATATATTTGCTGTAGTCACGGCCTTTAGGGTCTACCAATACTGGGATATGTGCTTGATTACATGCCTGAATTATCTGCTGGCACACGGTTTCGCTGAGCAAGCCTTTGGCATAGTCAGACAAAATCACAATAGCCGGTTTCAGGGCGAGTTCAGTGTTAAACGCCTGTAATACCAGCTGTGTCTCTTCGCTATTGAGTGCTGCGTTGCTTTCTTGATCTAAGCGCAGCATTTGTTGATGGCCGCCCAGAATACGCGTTTTAGCGATTGTCGGGCGATGTGGTGAGCAAATCATGCCATCAGTCACGATGCCCGAGCCTTGCATTAAGTGGGTTAAGGTTTTGCCTTCAGTGTCTTGGCCGATGCAGCCCAATATATGTGTTTTGATGCCCAATAATGCTAAGTTAGCCGCCACATTGGAGGCACCACCGGCGCGTTCCTGCTGACTTTTTATCAAGACCACAGGCACTGGGGCTTCTGGCGAAATGCGATTGACTTCGCCCATCAAATAGCGATCCAGCATGACATCGCCAATGACTAAAGCATGTTGAGGCGTGTTGCCGAATTGTTTAACGGCGTCTAATAATGACACTTGCATGCTGACCCTAGGATTCCAGAATCTCACACAGGCAGTGGCCAACAAAGATATGGGCTTCTTGAATTCTGGCGGTCACGCTAGAAGGCATGACTAAGTTGTAATCGCACAAGGCATTGAGTTTGCCACCACTGCCGCCGGTTAAGCCCACAGTTTTGGCGCCTATGGCTTTGGCAGCTTCTATTGCTTGCACCACATTGGCGCTGTTGCCACTGGTGGTGATGCCAAATACCAAGTCTTCAGGTCGGCACAAGGCTTCAATTTGCCGCGCAAAAATATAGTCATAGCCATAATCGTTGCCCACTGAGGTGAGGATGGAGGTATCAGTCGTTAATGCAATCGCCGCCATGCCTTTACGCTCTTTTTTAAAGCGGCCGACAATTTCTGCCGCAATGTGCTGACTATCTGCTGCACTGCCACCATTGCCCATCAGTAAAATTTTGCCACCGCGTTTGATGCAGTCTTGCATGGCCACGCCAACCTCACTAATCATAGGAAAGAGCGGGCTAAGCGCATTGAACATTGCCATATGGGCAGCGTGTTCGCCGTTTAAGTAATCTACATAGTCCATCAGCAATATGGATCCTCTTGCATCAAATAATGTTGCACATAATCACGCACGCCGTCTTCCAAGCTGGTAAACGGCGTTTTATAGCCTGCTTTATGCAATTTTTGCATATTGGCCTGGGTAAAGTATTGATATTTGCCTTGCAAATCTGCTGGCATATCAATGTAAGTAATATGCGGCTCGCGTGCCATGCTGGTCATCACATTGGTGGCTAAGTCTTTAAAGCTGCGCGCTTGCCCAGTGCCGACATTGTAAATGCCATTAGCCGCTGGTTTATTGCGCAAAGCGGCGCTTAAAAAATGCACAATCACATTGGCGGCGTCTTTTACGTAGACAAAATCGCGCAGTTGCATGCCGTCTTCCACGCCCGCTTTGGTGCCTTTAAACAGCTTCATGGTGCCGGTGTCTTTAAACTGATTAAAGGTATGAAACGCCACGCTGGCCATGCGTTCTTTGTGGTATTCGTTGGGGCCGTACACATTAAAAAACTTAAAGCCTGCCCAAGCCGGTGGCGTAGGGTTTTTCTCGGCCACTTGCCGCAATACCCATTGGTCAAAAAAGTGTTTGGAATAGCCATAGCCATTCAGTGGGCGTAAATTCTCAATACTCATGTCGTCGTAGCCTTGCTCGCCTGCGCCATAAGTGGCAGCAGAGCTGGCATAGAAAAACGGCACCTCGTGTTCTGCGCACCAAGACCATAGGTCTTGCGAGTAGTGCATGTTGTCGGCGACCAATTTATTAAAGTCACGCTCGGTAGTAGCGCTAATGGCGCCCATATGAATGACAGCGGTGACTTCATCGTTGTCTTCCAACCAGTCAAATAACTGATCTTTGTCCAAGTACTCTACGTAGTGGCGGTGCACCAAGTTTTGCCATTGCGATTCATGTGTCAAACGGTCAGTAATGACTAAATCTTGTCGACCGAGTTTGGTGTTTAAATGCCAGGCAATAATAGAACCTATCATGCCTGCGCCGCCAGTAATCACTATCATAGGGCTTAATACTCTTTATATATGCTCTTTAACTGGTGCAATTGTGGCGTGTATTTTATAACGCATACGCGATGACCAATGCACCTACTTTAAAAGATTATAGCGCTTATTGCGGTGCGCCTAAAGCTTTCGCCCGCATCGCCGTCATTTCCGCGGCTTGTTTGGCTTGTACTTTATCCCAATCGGCCGTTACCCAGCCTTGCAAGTGCTCCAGCGCAATTTGCTGCATGGCGCTGACCCAAGCATCGCTGGCATTCAGCGCGGGAATATAATGGTAATCGCCACCACCATTGCTTTGAAAAATATGTTTGCCTTCCATGGCAATTTCTTCCAAGGTCTCTAGGCAGTCACTGCTAAAGCCCGGGCAAATCACATCAATACGCGATGTTTTGGCTTTGCCTAAGTCTTCTAACGTGCTGGCTAAATAAGGTTTAAGCCACTCTTGCTTTCCAAAGCGCGATTGAAACGCTACCGTGTATTCATCCTTAGTTAAGTCCAGCGCTTCGGCCAATAAGCGGCCAGTTTTATGGCATTCACAATGGTAGGGGTCGCCTTTCATCAGGTGAAACTTAGGCACACCATGAAAGCTCATCACCAATTTTGCAGGTTTTCCGCCGTTTAAACGCCAATGCTCGCGCACGCTGGCGGCCAATGCTGCAATATACGCTGGGTGATCGTGGTAATGACGGATGGTGCGGATGGCGGGCACGTTGCGCATTTTTAATAGGGTTTTCCATACGCTATCAAACGCTGCGGCGGTGCTGCTGGCGGCGTATTGTGGATACAGTGGAAACACTAAAATGCGGTCACAATGTTGTGCTTTTAAACGCTCAATGGCGCTGCGCATACTGGGGTTGCCATAGCTCATACCTAGCTCGACCACAAATGGCGATTTGATGCTTTGCGACAAAAAGCCTTCTAGCTTTTTGGCTTGGTTTTTGGCATGCACTAATAGTGGTGAACCATCGGCTGTCCACACTTGGGCATATTTTGCGGCGGATTTTTTCGGACGGATGACCAAAATAATGCAGTGCAAAATCCAGCACCAAATAAAACGCGGGATTTCTACCACGCGTCTATCCATTAAAAACTGTTGCAAATAGGGGCGCAAGGCTTTGGCTGTAGGGGCGTCTGGTGTGCCTAAGTTGGCCAGTAAGATGCCCACCTTCAGTTGGTCGCCATGTTGGTAGGGTGGTTCTGGGTTGTAATAAGCCATGAATGAAGGTGCTCAGAAGTGTGTGGTTAACAGATTAATAATTAGAAGACAACGCGTTGGAAAGCAATTTAGCGGTGACATCGACAATCGGGATAACACGTTCATAGGCCATGCGGGTCGGGCCAATCACGCCTAAGGTGCCGACCACTTGGCCATCCGCCTCATACGGCGCAGTAATCATGCTGCATTCGTCTAATGGTAAATAGCCACTTTCGCCACCAATAAAAATTTGGATGCCTTCGGCGCGTTGGCTATTGTCCAGCAATTGCATCAGTGAAGTGCGGCGCTCAAAAATCTCAAATAGTTTGCGCAAACTGGTGACGTTGGTCGATAGCTCATCCACTTGTAATAAGTTGCGCTCGCCAGCAATGACGACTGCATCTTTTTCGTCGGCATGGTCCAAACTTGATGCCTCTAGCGCCGCCGACATGAGTTTGTTCATATCGGCTTGCATTTGTTTGAGCTCTGAATGCAATTTCTGCTGCACTTCTTCTAGCGTATAGCCTTGAAAATGCGCATTAAAATAATTACTGGCTTGCATCAGTTCGCTGCTGCTGTAAGGTTTTTCTGTGAGCAGAATGCGGTTTTGCACATTGCCGTCTTGCGTGACAATAATCACCAGCAATTTTTTTTCAGACAGCGCCAAAAATTCTAAATGCTTAAACGCTACGCGCTTGCGTTTAGGCGTCAGCACCACGCCGGCAAATTGGGTGAGCTGTGACAACATATCAGCAGCGTTATTAATGAGCTCGGTTTGATTGGGTGACGTTAAGCCACTTTTAAGTTGTTGCACCGCGCGTGTTTCTAGCGGTTGCACGGTGAGTAAAGAATCGACAAATAAGCGGTAGCCCTTTTGCGTAGGCACACGTCCGGCCGAGGTATGTGGGCTGGCGATAAAGCCTAGCTGCTCTAAATCCGACATGACATTGCGGATAGTGGCCGGGCTAACATCTAGGCCAGAATGCTGTAACAGCGTGCGTGAGCCTATGGGTTGGCCATCACTAATGTAATGTTCCACCAAGGTTTTCAGCAATATTTGCGCGCGTTTATCCACTAAAATTTAACTATTCACTTATAAATTATTATTGCGACATGATAAGTCATCTGACTACTTTGCCAGCATGAATGTTTCGTTATTTTGCCTGATTTTAGCAAGGCGTGTCGCATTCAAGGTGCTGGATTCAAACCAAATACAATGACAGCCTCTTTTTCGTTAGCCCATATGGGCTAATTTAGCTGGTTTTTGCACCTAAGCAGTCTATCAGGTGAATCCAAACATATGTCAGCTCCGTATAAGTATTGGATGTTTGTAATCCATGGAATTTATTTACTAATTAAGGAGAATAGTATGCAGAAATCATTAAAGCTTGCCGTTGCGCTGAGCCTTGCTGCCAGTAGCTTTGCCAGTACAGCACAAGCAGAATTGCTAGTTGGCCTCACCACAGATAATCAAATTGGCGTATTTGATAGTGGCAGTAATCTTAGTACCATCAGTTATGTCAGTATTGCAGGCTTGGCAGAAAATGAGTCGCTGGTGGGTATTGATCTGCGCCCATCCAACAATACCTTGTACGGCATTAGCAATATGAACAACTTATATACTGTGGATGCGTATACCGGTGCGGCTAGCTTTGCCTTTAGTTTGTCTACGCCTATTATTTCTGCCAGCAATGGTTACGGCGTAGATTTTAACCCAGTAGCCGATGCTGGCAGCGGTGCGTCATTACGTGTAGTAAGTACGGCGGGTGATAATTATGCTGTAAACGCCAATACCGGTGCGGTCACAACCGCCACTTCTATTGCGGCGGGTTTTAGCGGTGTGGCGTATAGCAACTCTAACCCTTTGCAAGCAGGCGCCCCGGCCAGTACAGCGTTGTACTACTTAGATAGCACAAACGATACACTTTCTGTGGCAACTGGTGCTTTTAATGCGCCCACTATTAATCTGGTTGGCATGATAGGCGTGGATATTTTAAGAGCCAACGGCTTAGAACTCTTTGGTAATGGTAGCTTGTTTGCTGCAGTCAATACTGATGATGGCACTTTTGATAGTAAATTGTTGTTGATTAATGTGGTGAACGGTTCATCTCAATTATTGGGTAGTTTTAATGGCACCTTAAACGGTTTAGCCGCTGCGCCTTCTGCTGTGCCAGTGCCTGCAGCATTGCCACTCATGGCGTCGGCCTTAGGTTTGTTTGGTGTTAGCCGTAGAAAAGTATTAGCCGCAAAAAAATAAGTCGTTAAGTTTGCATAATACAAGCGGGGTTTGGCTAGTCAATGTAAGCTAGCCTAACCCCGCTTTTGTATGTTTCCGCACGTTTCCAGCTTAGCCTTTGGGCTTATGCTTTAAATTTGTGATTTAATAACGGCATGAAGCCAAGTTTCCAATCCATCGCCGTCATCGGCAAATATATGAACCCCGCCGATTTGCAACTGATGCAAGATGAATTGGCACAACTGGTGGCGCATCTGCAATCGCGACATATCAACGTCATCATCGAAACGCAGACCGCGCAGCATGCGCAGTTGTCTGGGTTTGCCACCGCTAGCCTAGACACCATAGGCCAGCAAGTAGATTTAGTGGTGGTGATGGGCGGCGACGGCACCATGCTCAGCGTGGCACGTACACTGATGGCCAACCAAGTGCCATTGGTCGGCATTAATCGCGGGCGCTTAGGCTTTTTAACAGATTTACGCACCGAAGACATGCTGGTGGAAATCGATAAAATTTTAGCCGGTGAGTATCAAACCGAAAAACGCATGATGCTAGACGCCAGTGTGCATCGCGCTGGCCAGTGCATCCACCAAGGCGTGGCGCTGAATGATGTGGTGGTGAAAAGCGCTTTGCGCTTAATTGAGCTAGATGTAGAAATAAACGGCCAATTTGTCTCAAAACAACGCGCCGATGGCTTGATACTAAGTTCACCCACTGGCACGACGGCGTATGCTTTATCTGCTGGCGGCCCTATTTTGCACCCAGATTTAAATGCTATTTCGCTGGTACCGATTAGCCCGCACACCTTAAGCAACCGACCGATTACCGTCACCAGTGCCAGCATTTGCGAAGTCACCGTTATGCATGCCGACGATGCGCAACTGAGTTTTGATGGACAATTTCAACAAACGCTCAATAGCGGCGATACTATTCGAGTGCAACGCGCTGCGCAAGACATCTTGTTGCTGCATCCTAAACAATATTGTTATTTTGATATGTTGCGCAATAAGCTCAACTGGGGCTAAGTTTTTGGCGCACGCTGCAATCCTCACTTTGTTGACATTGCCTTGCCGCACTATTATGAGCTGTCTGCGCATTATCGTCTTGTAGGCTATTAATTGCGCGTGCTTGCAATAAATTTGAAATGGATAAAAATGAAGTGTGTTGATTTGAACTGTATTGATTTAAAGTTTGTTGATCTAAAGTGTGTTGAATAATTTATGCTACAAGCCTTATCCATTCGTGATTTCATCATTGTTGAAGCGCTCGATTTAGAATTTAGCAGCGGCTTTACCGCACTCACTGGCGAAACCGGCGCGGGTAAATCCATTTTAATTGATGCGTTGTCATTAAGCTTGGGCGCGCGTAACGAAGGCGCGGTAACACGCGCGGACTGCGAAAAAGCAGAAATCAGTACCACCTTTTTTATTCGTCATCATGCTGGCGCACAAGCGTGGCTGACAGAAAACGAGATGGAAGCGGCTGATGAATTGATACTACGCCGTGTGATTTATGCCGATGGCCGTAGCCGTGCGTTTATTAATGGCGTGGCTTCCACAGTGGCGCAACTAAAAGCCATCGGTGAATTCTTGATTGATATTTATAGCCAAAACGCCCATCACTCGTTATTAAAAGCCAGCACCCAGCGCGAGATTTTAGATGCGTTTGCGCAAACCACTGGCTTGACCCAAGCCGTGGCAAAACAATACAAAGCGTGGGATCAACTCAATAAACAGCGCTTAGAAGTCGAAAAAAATGCTGCGGAGTATGCCGAAGAATTGGCAGAACTGCGCGATAAAACCAGAGAAATAAAACAATTGGCATTTGCAGCGGATGAGTGGCAAAGTTTGCAAGCCGAACACAGCCGTTTAAGTCATGGCGCCAGTTTGCTGACTGGCGTGGAAGTGTGTTTAGGCCTGATGAGCGATGGCGAGCCGACTGCTTTAGGAATGCTATCGCAAGCGCAACTTAAGCTAGCGGGCTTGTTAGAATTTGACCCACAACTGCAAGAAGCGGTCGATGCGGTCGATTCCGCCGTGATTCAAATTGAAGAATCCAGCCGCTTTTTAAACCGCTATTTACAACGCGCCGATTTAGACCCAGCCACCTTGGCAGAAGTCGAGGCGCGCATTCAGGCTATATATAACGTCAGCCGTAAATATCGCGCCAAACCAGATGAGTTGCCAGAATTGCTCGCCACCTGTGAAGCGCGTATGCAAGTGCTGACAGGCTATGCCGATAATGGCTTGCTAGCTAAACAAGAGGCCGAGGCGCTGGCGTTGTATCAAACAGCTGCGCAAGAATTGAGCAAGCTGCGCAGCAAAGCCGCCAAAACGCTTAGCCAAAAAATCACGCAAGAGATGCAGCGTTTATCCCTCACGGGCGGGCAATTTAATGTAGCGCTTTCACCTTGTGTGGCCAGCGCGACAGGCCTAGAACAAGTAGACTTTTTAGTGGCCGGACATGCTGGCGTTGAACCTAGACCGTTAAGCAAAGTGGCTTCTGGCGGCGAGTTGTCACGCATTAGTTTGGCCTTACATGTCACCACCGCCTCGCTGGGCAGCGTGCCGTGTATGATTTTTGATGAGGTAGATGTCGGCATCGGTGGCGGCGTGGCAGAAGTGGTCGGGCAATTGCTCAAGCAACTAGGTGCGGATCGCCAAGTATTGGTCATCACGCATCTGGCGCAAGTGGCGGCGCAAGCCAAGCAACATTTGCAAGTCAGTAAATCGCAAGCCAACGGCACCACCTTAAGCCATATTCGCGCGCTTAATCAGCAAGAACGCATAGAAGAAATCGCCAGAATGTTAGGCGGCTTGCAGATTACCGAGACTACGCGTAATCATGCGAAGGAGATGTTGGGAGTTTAAGGTATTTACAGTATGCAGATAGCTTGCTGGCTAGTGTTTAACTTAGTTATCACCCCAAACAGGTGAACTGGCCCCGGAAAATGGCTGTAAATTTAAGCAATACTTAATAATAAGCTCGCCTTGGTTTTGAAATACCAGATGCTTGATAGAGTGCACGGTATAGCGTTTTGGATTTTTTACTGAATAAATAACGCCAACCCCATCTAGCCTTTCCCAACCAATATCATCAAATCTATCACCCACGTTCGCCGCAGTGAAAGGCGTAGCAGATTCTATTCTGGCAATCGGTTTATGCTCACCTGACGTTTCGCATAGCTCAAGGATATATTTTGTAGGCATGTTTTTAACTTTTGGTTTTTAGCACATGCAAGTGTAAAACCATCACTAAATATTAATTCTTATGCGGACAGGGTTTTTTGACGCAATCTGCATAAATATATAAAGAGTGTTCGTGAATTTTAAAGCCGCGGTCTTCGGCTACTTTGTGTTGTAGCTTTTCAATTTCGTCGTTACAAAACTCTTCTACGTGGCCGCATTGCAAGCACACAATATGGTCATGGTGGCTGCCTTCGTTCAATTCAAATACCGCTTTACCACTTTCAAAATGGTGGCGAACTAATAAGCCTGCTTGTTCAAATTGTGTTAACACGCGATACACCGTGGCAAGACCAACGTCTTCACCAGTGGTAATCATAATTTTATAGACGTCCTCAGCTGAAAGATGACGCTCATTGCTGGTTTCAAATAATTCTAGAATTTTCAGTCTCGGCAGCGTGGCTTTTAAGCCCGCATTTTTTAAATCTTTTTGCTCATGCATGTGATTTGTCCATTTAAAACAAAGCGCCGTGTGGGGCGAGGTTTTGATTAGTTGACCGTCATGGTATATTAATGATTATTCGACAACAAGTCTTTATTTTAAGTGAACGTAATGCGCATTAGCTCTGTATTCCCCAGCCTATTCATCGTCGTACTCGCCACTGTTTTATT
>DASWSZ010000167.1:0-9109 GCA_036402395.1 Methylophilus sp. | reverse complement strand
AAGTGTGCAGCGCCGCCTCTATGCGTGTATCCCAGACATGGCCGTAATTAAGGCGTATATATTCATTCAGGCCTTTTTGTGCAGAAAAGATAGGACCGGGCGCAATGCTGATGCCTTGCGCTAATGCCAACGTATGCAGCTTAAGGGCATTGGCACCGTCAGGCAGTTTCACCCATAAAAAATAACCGCCTTGCGGCAGGGTTAAGCAGGTACCTGCTGGAAAGTATTGTTCAATGGCGGCAACAAACTTAATCTGATTGACTAGTAAAGTATGGCGCAGATTACGTAGGTGTTTATCGTAGCCGCCTTTTTGTAGATACTTGCCTAGCGCCACTTGCGGCGGCACCGATGCAGATAAGGTCGTGGTCAGCTTTAAGCGCTCTACCGCTTGCTTAAATCGACCCGGCGCAGCCCAGCCAACTCTGTAGCCTGGTGCCAAGCATTTAGAAAAAGACGAGCAATGCATCACTAAGCCTGTGGTATCAAACGATTTTGCTGGCGCAGGGCGACGCTCACCAAAATACAGCTCCTGATAGACATCATCCTCTATCAACGGAATTTGATGTTGCGTCAACAGCGCCACCAAGGCCTCTTTTTTTTCGTCCGACAATAAACTACCCAGCGGATTTTGAAAATTGGTCATCAACCAGCAGGCTTTGGGTTGATGTGTTGCAATGGCTTGTGCCATCGCCGCCAAATCTACACCATCTTTAGGATGGCTAGGCACCGCGATTGCTTTTAGGCCTATGCGCTCTATGGATTGTAAAGCGGCGTAAAAAGTCGGCGACTCAATTAAAATGGCATCACCTGGACGCGTCACTGCCATTAAACATAAATTAAGCGCCTCAAGCGCGCCGTTGGTAATGACAATCTCATCCGGCGATACGTGCAAATCATCTATCATGTAGCGCAAGGCAATCTGTCGCCTAAGTTCAAGGTCACCTTGGCTTAAGTGATCGACACTGTACCAAGGGTCTAACACTTGCACGCTGGACGCCATGGTTTTGGCTAAGTTACGAAAAGGGAACAATAATGGACTGGGGAAAGCTGAGCCTAAAGGCACCACAGACTTTTCACGTATTGACTGCAATACCTCGAACACAAGCTCACTCACGTTAACTTGCGTGGCAACAGCCGACTGTACTGGCGTTGGTATAGGCGTACTAGGAAAACCCTGCTTGCCTGCGGTAACGAAATAACCTGAACGCTCGCGCGTTTGTATTAAGCCTTTGGCTTCTAATAAATAATAGGCTTTAAATACAGTGGAAGCGCTCACTTTTCTTTGCGCACTGGCTAGGCGTACCGAAGGCAATTTGTCGCCTTTACACAGCACGCCTGACTGTATAGACTGCGCAATACTCTCGGCCAGTTGCTCGTATAGTTTCATTAAAACACCAGTGTGTGCATCACCAGACTATAGTACGAGCAAATCTAAGCTTATTGGTGGGTTGGCATCAATTAAACATGGAATAAATAGTGAAGCTTAGCGATTATTGAAGAAACCGATATTCATCACCCGGTCATTCACAAAAGTGATTTCGGTTTCTTTGTAAGTGCGTTTGCCATCGTATTTCACTAAATTGTTGTAGTACCACATTTCGACTTTCACTGGTTTTGATTTTTTATCATCAAAGTTTTTACCAGTGACGGCACCTGCATTGCTAGGCTTAACGGCTAATTGCTTTTTAGTGGGTTTGCCTAGTTTAGATTCCACTACTTTTTTTGATTTACCACCAAAATAATCCAAAAACTCGTTTTCGTTGTAAGTTTTTGGCGCCGCATATGCGCTGGCTGTAAAGGCAACGAGCGCAAAGCTCATAAGTAATTTAGAGAGTGTTGATAACATGATGATTTTATTTCCTAATGGGTCTTAAAATGGCGCTACACAAAAATAACGCTTATCTTACTAAGCTGTTGACTACATGGACTGGCTAATGAACATTAAGTTTGCTAATTAAAATGGACGCTTAAGCCATCATGGCCAACTTGGCTGTTTTTAGGCAGCAAGGCAGTTAAGGCTGCATATTCTAATTCATGTGTCATATGAATCATAATACTTTGTTGTGCAGCGATGCGTTCCACTATAGCGATGCTTTGTTGCACACTGACATGGGTAGGATGCGGCGCATGGCGCAAGCAATCTATCAGCAAGACTTCCAAGCCTTGTAACAAGGCATAGGAGGCTTCTGGAATTTCCGACACATCCGTTAAATACGCCATATTGCCTATGCGATAGCCATAAATCTGAATTTTGCCATGCATCACGGGAATGGGGGTGACTTGCTGGCCTAACAACATAAACGGCTGCTCTACGGCTTGTATGCTAAGCACTGGCAAATCCCAAAAATGGCTGGGTTCACGGATAGCATAGCCAAATTTGTTGGTGATATGCGTCACGGCATCGGGGCTACCATACAGTGGGATTTGCTGGCGATTGATTTGGCAAAAGGCGCGTAAATCGTCTATGCCATGCAAATGGTCAGCGTGAGTGTGCGTGTACAGCACGGCGTCAACTCTGGTAAATCCCTCACGTAAGGCCTGCAAGCGTAAATCGGGGCCGGTATCGATTAAAATATGTTGCCCTGAATCTAATATCACCAAGCTGGAACAGCGTGTGCGCTGGTTTCTTTTATCTGGTGAAGTGCAAGTGGCGCAGTCACAGCCAATCACCGGCGTACCTGCGCTAGAGCCTGCGCCTAAGATGGTGAGTTGCATGGCTTGGCGTCAGTAAACAAAGTAAAGAAATTGCGCGTGGTGGCGGCTGTCACTTCTTCTAGCGTAATGCCACGTAAGTTAGCAATTTCTTGCGCGGTATGGCGCACGTAGGCGGGCTGGTTGGTTTTGCCTCTAAATGGAATGGGCGCTAAATAAGGCGAGTCGGTTTCCACTAAAATGCTATCCAACGGAATGGCCTTTGCCACTTCTTTCAGTTGCACTGCATTTTTAAAAGTGACGATGCCAGAAAACGAGATATAAAACCCTAAGTCTATCGCCTGCAATGCCACTTCTAGCGATTCGGTAAAACAATGCATGACGCCGCCCACTAACTGCGCCTGCTCTTCCCGCATAATGGTAATGGTATCCTCAGCGGCACTACGGGTATGAATAATCAAGGGCTTATTGGCAATCATTGCAGCGCGGATATGCGTTCTAAAACGCTCACGTTGCCACGCCAAATCGCCAGTTAATCGAAAATAATCCAGACCAGTCTCCCCTATCGCAACCACTTTTGGGTGATTGGCCAAGCGCACTAGCGTTTCTACCGTTGGCTCTTCAATATTTTCATAATCTGGATGCACGCCGACAGACGCATAAAAATTGTCGTATTGCTCGGCCAGCGCAATCACTTCGTGCACTTTGTCTAGTGTGACAGACACGCACAAGGCATGCCCGACTTGCGCCTCCTGCATAGAGGCGCGTACGGCTTGTATATTGTCGGCTAACTCGGGAAAGTTAAGGTGGCAATGTGAATCTACGAGCATGGTCAATTACATGGTATGAGTGGGACGATTTGATTTGAGCGCGCCACCTAAGATAGATTCAATTTTGTTTTTCACCTCTAGCCCGCCATCTTTCTCACTGAACTGCACGCCTATGCCTTGCGGGCGATTATTAATAGGTGCTGGGGAAATCCATATCACTTTACCAACGACTTTGAGTTTAACTGGGTCATCTACCAAACTAAGTAACATAAATACTTCTTCACCCATTTTAAAGACTTTATTAGTGGGGATAAACAAACCACCACCTTTGATATACGGCATATAGGCAGCATATAAAGCGGCTTTTTCTTTAATAGCGAGCGAGAGTACGCCTGGCTTATTAATCGTGTCTTTTTGCTCGGTATCTGGGTTCATAGTCAATCTGTGCTCGCTGGAGGTGTATTGATCTTAATGTCTTGCAAAACGGATTAAGGTTTAAATAATTTTTTATACTGTAACAACAAACTTTCCATTTGTAGCTCTTGGCTTAACGGATGATTGGCTGTTTGTTTGGCGAGCGATAACTGCCGTTGATAATCCAATAACAACTTTAAGTTTACCCCCTTAGCCAAAGCTTGCAAAGCCCTACCGTACTGCGCATGGTAGTGTTGCGGCAGTGAACATTTGCAAGCTAGCAAATCGTACACCCACTTTTGCAGACCAGTAATCGCCTGCTCCATGCCCGGTTCTAAAAAATGTGCTGCACTGGTGGAAGCATCTAAATCTGCCCCTGCCGACAATAATGTGAATAATTGTGTATTAACGCCATGCTCATGGCTCGCTTGCAAAGCTAACAAAGGCGCACCCCCCGCGTATTGCAACAACACTTCAGCCTCTGACACTTGTTGTTGGCGTAACCACTCAGCCGCCACTTGGCTGTCCGGCATGGGCATGGCAATGGCTTGGCAACGACTCATAATGGTGGGCAGCAAGCGCTGCACTTGATGGCAGACCAGTAAAAACAGGGTGTTATTAGGCGGCTCTTCTAGCACCTTAAGCAAAGCATTAGCCGAGGCTAGGTTCATGGCTTCTGCCGGGTGTATCAGCACCACCCTTAGCGACTGCGCGCCATGGTTAGATAAGCTTAACTGCTGTATTAGCTGGCGGATTTGATCGACCGCAATCTGCGTTTTTTTACTGACTTTTTTCTTAGGTGCGTCTTCACTCGCTTCAGCGTCTTCTGGGCTGATCAATTTAAAGTCAGGGTGATGGCCCTCATTAAACCAAGTACATTTGGGGCAAGTATGACAGGCCGCACCCTGCACAGGCTGGGCACATAACAGCGATTTAGCCAAAAAAGTAGCAAACGCCAATTTGCCAGACCCGGCTCTACCATGCAGCAGCAAGGCATGTGGCAAACGCTCTTTTTGCTGTATTAGTTTATGCCATAAATCAATATGCCAAGGATATAAGTCTTTATTTATCATAATGATGCAACAATATCCTCAACCAATACTTTCACTTTTTCTAAAGGCTGGTTGGCATCAATAATACGAAATCTGGCAGGGACTAGGGCGGCTCTGGCTAAGTAGCTCGCTCGCAGCTTTTCAAAAAAAAGCGCACCTTCACGCTCAAACTTGTCTGGCGCACGCGCGCTAGCGAGGCGTTGCAAGCTCACTTCTACTGGCACATCAAATAACAACGTGATGTCAGGCTGCAAGGTACCTTGTACCCAAGTTTCTAGTTGCGCCACCTTTTCAATAGCAACCCCTTTGGCACCACATTGATAAGCATAAGTGGCATCGGTAAAGCGATCTGACAACACGTAAGCGCCGCGCTGCAATGCTGGCAAAATCACTTGCGCAATATGCTCACGCCGTGCCGCAAACATCAACATGGTTTCAGTTTCTGGGTGCATGGCTTCATGCAGCAGTAAGGCGCGCAACTGTTCACCCAATGCTGTACCGCCAGGCTCCCGCGTAGACACCACTTCCAGTTGGCGTGCCTGCAATAATTGGATAATGGTCGGGATATGTGTGCTCTTACCTGCACCATCCATACCTTCCAAAGTAATAAACTTGCCTTTATTTTGGTGCGTCATGTGATTTGCATTGCTTATTTTTTAAGTTGATATTTGACCACGGCGCGGTTATGTTCCACCAAGTTGTCAGAAAAAGTATGGGTGCCATCACCCTTGCCAACAAAATACAGCGCTTTGGTTTTTTTGGGGTGCAGTGCGGCCTCAATTGAGGCCAAACCCGGCATAGCGATGGGGGTTGGTGGTAGCCCTTTTCTGGTATAGGTATTGTAAGGTGTATCAATGGTGAGGTCTTTACGACGGATATTGCCATTAAATTTATCGCCCATGCCATAAATCACCGTCGGGTCGGTTTGTAAACGCATACCAATGCGCAACCGATTGATAAACACACCGGCAATCATCGGCCGTTCACTGGCCTGCCCTGTTTCTTTTTCGATAATGGAGGCCATAATCAACGCTTCATAGCTATTTTTATACGGCAAATTAGCTTCACGTTGCTGCCATGCTTTCTCCAGCTTGGTCTGCATAATGTCGTAGGCACGCTTTAAAATCACAATATCTTCAGTACCACGGTCAAAGTAAAAGGTATCGGGAAAAAACAAACCCTCTGGATGTTGTGCCTTGCCACTGACGCGCTGCATAATTTCCTTACCGGACAATCCAACTATGACCGGTTTTATTGCGTCGTGTTTGCTTAAGCGCTGCTGCATTTGCTTAAAGGTTTTGCCCTCAATAAACGTTATACTGCCTTGTGTGGTTTTGCCATGATTAAGTGACAACAGTAACTGGTAAGGATTGATATTTTTATTCAGCGTGTAATTGCCGGCCTGCAAATAAGTCTCTTTATTTAGCAACTTAGCTAACAAGATAAACGGCCAGCGGTTGCGTAACACTTGCTGATCAACCAGCTGCTGGGCAATGCTGCTGAGACCGCTGTTAGGCTGTATGGTGATTTCTTGCGCAGAGGGTTTGATATTAAGCGGCGCTTTGGCGTAATACACCATATAGGCTAAACCAATTAGAGCCAGCCCTAAGCCGGTTAATATTATTTTTTTTATGATGTTCATACTGAAATTAACTGCCTGACTTTTTCCGCCAAACCGCCTTTGTCCCACGTTTTGTTAGCCACACTACGTACTTGCCAAGCACCATACATGCTGTTGCAAATCATCACTTCATCTGCCGTCAACAAATGCTCTAGCGTGATGTCGGCGACCACTGTTTGCAGCTTTAAATAATGCGCAATATCCATAATTTTTTGTCTGGTGACGCCAGCAATACCACATTTGCTCAAACTTGGCGTGCACAAGGTCTCTCCAAAGCGTGCAAATACATTAGCACTGGTGCATTCTATGACGTGGCCATCAGCATCTAGCATCAAGCCATCGGCATACAACGGGTCACTCCACTCAGCCCGCGCCAGCACGTTTTCTAGCCGATTTAAATGCTTAACGCCAGCCAGTAAAGGCTGATACGACAATCTAGTGGTACAGACATGCAAAGCCACGCCTACGCTAAAGTGGTCCTCAGGGTATTGCGGGATGGCCGATTTCACCACGATTCGCGTTGGCATGGTGACTGCTGGCGGGGCATAACCACGCTCACCCAAGCCGCGCGTTATGATGATTTTAGCCACCGCCACTTCATCTAAATCAAACAAGCTATGAATATCGCGCATCAGCAATTCTGGGCTAGGGCAAACAATACCAAGCGCACCACAATCAGCGACCAGTTTTTGGTAATGACGCGGCCAATCTGTGGGCATGGCCTCAATAACTTTGAACGTACGAAATACCCCATCACCATAGCTCAGGCCACGGTCTAATGGGCATAATGCGCTATCGTGGCCGCCATTAATCAGGTAATTGTGATGCTTTTGCATGATGCTGAATTAAACCATAGCATGCACAAACAAAAAAGCCTGTGCTGAAAATAACACAGGCTTTTTAGCAGATACTTGGAATTTTAGAATCGTTATAATTAAGCTTTTTTGAATAACAAGCTGCCGTTGGTACCGCCAAACCCAAAGTTATTTTTCAAGGCATACGTAATCTTTAAGTCACGTGCCGTGTTGGCACAATAATCCAAATCACAGTCCGGGTCTTGGTTGAAAATATTGATAGTGGGCGGTGAAATTTGGTTGTAAATCGACAACACGGTAAATACAGATTCCAAACCACCTGCGCCACCTAACAAGTGACCCGTCATGGATTTGGTAGAGTTCACCACCATGTTGTAAGCGTGGTCACCAAACGTGGCTTTAATGGCATTGGTTTCATTGGTATCTCCCAATGGTGTTGAGGTGCCATGCGCGTTCATAAACTGCACGTCACTTGGATTCACTCCAGCATTGTTCAGCGCATTCACCATAGAACGGCGTGGGCCATCCATATTCGGTGCGGTCATGTGGTAAGCATCGGCACTCATGCCATACCCTGCCAGTTCAGCATAAATTTTGGCACCACGGGCTTTGGCATGCTCATATTCTTCTAGCACCAATACACCAGCACCTTCACCAATCACAAAACCGTCGCGATCTTTGTCCCAAGGACGACTTGCAGTCGCTGGGTCGTCATTTCGATTGGACAATGCGCGCGCAGAGGCAAAGCCTGCTACGCTTAATTCGGTAATCGCAGCTTCTGCACCACCCGCCACCATCACATCCGCATCGCCATATTCAATGACACGCGCGGCATCCCCAATACAATGCGTACCAGTTGTGCAGGCAGTTACAATGGCGTAGTTAGGGCCTTTTAAACCAAAAATAATGGATAAATTGCCGGAAATCATATTAATAATGGTGCCAGGAATAAAGAATGGCGACACTTTACGTGGCCCACCTTCATCATAGGTATCATTGGTGGATTCGATTAAGCCTAAGCCACCAATACCAGAACCAATGGCTACGCCTATGCGTTCTGCATTTTGTTCTGTCACTTCAATACCGGAATCTTTAAATGCCTCAATACCAGCCGCTAAACCGTATTGAATAAAGGTATCCATGCGTCTAGCGTCTTTGGCTGGAATAAAGTCTTCTACATTAAAGTTCTTCACTTCACCCGCGACTTGAGAAGCAAAATTGCTGGCGTCAAATTTAGTAATGCGCGTAATGCCAGACTGGCCTGCCACTAAATTATTCCATGCGGTGGATGTTCCAATACCTACTGGGGATACTACGCCCAAGCCCGTTACTACTACTCTGCGTTTAGTCATAAGAATATCAGCTCTCTCTCGAGAGCTGATTAATGTGAATTTATTTTAGATTAGCGTTGACGTAGTCAATCGCTTGTTGCACGTTTGTAATTTTCTCAGCTTCTTCGTCTGGAATTTCACAGTCAAACTCTTCTTCTAATGCCATGACTAACTCTACGGTGTCGAGTGAATCAGCACCTAAATCATCCACGAATGATGAATTGTTTTTTACGTCAGCTTCGTTAGCACCTAATTGTTCGCAAACAATTTTCTTTACACGTTGTTCGATGTCAGACATCCAAATACCCCTTTAGTTAGAAATTAGCGTTGTTTTGCTAAGCGCACATTCTATCAAAACTCTGCGATAAAACAAAAAAATCTTAAACAATTCAGCAATTAACTAAAATCACTTACTTATGCGCAATACATACCACCATTGACATGAATAGTTTCA
>DASWSZ010000166.1:0-7617 GCA_036402395.1 Methylophilus sp. | reverse complement strand
TCAGGCCAATCGCATGTCTAAAAAAGGCGCTTATGGCCTGATGCAATTGATGCCAGCGACTGCCTCGCGCTTTCAAGTAGGTTATCGACACAATACCCAGCAAAATATCGTGGCAGGGGCACGGTATTTGCAAGAATTATTGGCTTTATTTAATAATGATTTATCGCTCGCGCTCGCTGCCTATAATGCAGGGCCAAACGCGGTCAAGCGATATCAATATCAGATACCGCCTTACCTTGAAACCAAACGTTACGTGCCCAAAGTGCTTAAGTATTATCGGCAATATTCTATGTAAGATGGCGGCTACTGCTTACTGGCCGGGAGTGTAAACAAATTTCCAGTCACTGTATTGCTTGGCCTCAGCAAAACTTTCGTAAGCTAAGCCAAAATGTGCCTGCTTAATAGGTGTGGCCTGTGAAGTACTGTGGACGCCGATAATATTGCCTTGTAATTTGACTAACGACCATGCTGCGCTTGGGCGCATGGGGTCGGCATATAACTTGCGCAGATGTCTTTTCTTAAAGGGAAAGCGCTTATCTAATAGCAGCTCCTCTAGCGTTTTTGGATACACCTTATTGCCAGGGCTACTTTCGTAATAACTGCCAATGGCTTTTCGGTACGCGTCGCCAGCAAACAACAGTTCTTGTTCTCGTTCCCGTTGCCTCTCGTGACTCCAAAGAATGCCCACGCCAGCCAGTGCAATGCCGGATATCGCAATGACCATCAACAAGCCAATAAAGGTAAAGCCGAGTGATTGTGAATATGGACGCACAGCGTTAATTACCAAGTCGAACGTTACCAAGTAGCGTACTGCGAGCCGTCTTTAGCGGTACCAGTGGCGCCGCTTTGCACATCAAATACCTGACCTTCCAGCGGAGGCTCTGGCGGAATCACGACCCAAGTGCTGGCACTGTCCGTAATAGGATCTACCGGCAGCTTGTTCATATAGCGTTGCTCAACCAGTTCCTCCAAGCTATTAGGGTATAGTCCTTTATCAGCATAGTACTTATCAATACTATCGCGCATGGTGCTTAAGTCTTGCTTAAGCGTCGCTTCTTTAGCGCGTTCTAGACTATTAAAATAACGTGGCACAGCCAGTGACAACAGCAACGCCAATATAGACAAGACCACCAGTAGTTCGACTAAAGTAAATCCGGTCAAAGGCGATTTTTTTTGCTTACCATTGTGCATAAGGGATTCCATTACTGCCGGTGAGTGGGCTAAGAGAGTACACGTCATAAACGTCTTTGCCAGCTTGCGGCCTGTCGGCATCGCTGTCATAGCTGCGTAGTCCCCAATCTTCAGCGGCATTTACTACGTCACCTTGGTCATGCGTTTGCATGGGGTCTGCAGGGATACGGCGTAAGAATTTCAATTTAGCTTTGTTAGGGTCTTTCAGGTCTTCAACACCGTCAACCAATACAGTGAGTGTAGGTGGATAGCCAGACTCATCGGCACTTTTTTTAACCCGGCCCTCATCTGCGGCCTTTTTGTAAGCATCAATCGCCTCGCGCATTTGCCGTAAGTGGCTGCGCAGCGCATGTTCTTTATTGCGCTGCACACTCAGCTGCAACAAAGGCATGGCAGCACTGGCCAGCAGCGCAACAATCGCCACTGTCACAATCAACTCAATTAAGGTAAAGCCCTTGCGTTTTAACATGATGAGGCCGTTAGAAACGGGTAGGTGGGTTAGTCATGTCAATAATCGGTTTAGGCACAGGCGTAGCTTCAGTGCTGTTGCCCGTGCCTGTTGTTGGCTGACCGTTCTGAGGCGGGTTAGCAGGCGCAATAATTTCACCTGAGATGGCTTGCTCGGTAGAATCTACTCGTGGCGGGTCATCTTGTGCTGCGTCCTGTTGGGTTTCAGCTGTCGGCGCATTTTCTGCTGCGTCGGCCGGCGCTTGGCTAGGCGCTACCTCTAGCTGTCTGACTCGTCTTTGCTCTTGCAGGCGTTCAACTGCGCTGCTAGGCACTCCCACTGAAGATGCGCCATTGGGAAAACTCATTTGTGGCTTGTCGCCAATACGGCCTTCGGTGCCGGACCAATACTCAGACACATCCGCATTGGGTAAACGTATATTGCCTAGGATGCGCGGCGTAATGGCCAAGACGATTTCAGTTTTGTTTTTCTTATCTTCCTGATTAGAAAATAAGCGACCTAAGAATGGGATGTCGCCCAAGCCGGGTAGTTTGCTGGCATTTTTACGCTCGTCATCCAAGATCAGCCCGGCGAGAATTTGTGTTTCACCATCTTTCAAGCGCAACACCGTATTGGCGTTACGCGTGCCTATGGTATACACCGTCGCGCCATTGCGTGTTTGCGTAATAGCTCCCAATGAGCTCACCTCTAGCCCGACCTTAATATTGACAAAATCATCCAAGGTCACACGTGGTTCGACATCCAGTTTTAGGCCAACATCGATATAGGTGACATTTTCCGACACGCCCACATTGGCAGTGGAGGTGGTGGTAATAATCGGCACTTTATCGCCAACGAGAATTTTGGCTTTCTCATTATTTTTTACTCGAATGCGCGGGTTGGACAATAAATTGACATCGCCGGTGGTTTTCTTAAAGTTAAGCGCGGGGTTCGGGGTGACGCCTATGCCGCCAGAGTTTAGGTTCTTCAGGGCTTCCAGAGTCAGACCAGTATCACCGCCCAGTACAGCCAGTTGATTTGGGTAGACGATGCCTAGCTCTTGCAAACGGTTGCGGCTCACTTCAAGCACTTCAATGTCTAACATCACCTCAGGGTCAGCTAAATCATTGGCAGCAATCAGTTTTTCAGCGATATTGATGGCCTGTGGTGTATCTCTCAGCACTACCATATTCAGCCGCTCATCAATAAAAATATCTTTGGTTTTAAGCATGGATTTGAGTAAGGCCGCCACTTGCTTGGCACTGGTGTTGTTGAGGTAAAAACTGCGGATCACCAAATCTTGGTAGATATTATTTTTTTGCGGCGTGCTGGGGTAGATTAAGGCAGTATTTTCAGACAGCACTTTTTTCTGCAAGCCGTTACTGGATACCACTAAATCTATAGCGTCTTCTACGGATAATTTTTTGACGAAAATGGTGGCTTTGGTTTCAGGGCGTATGTCTTTGTCTAATATAAAGTTAATGCCGGTGGCTTTAGCCAGCGCGTCAAACACCACTTTAATACTGACATCGCGTAATTCCAAGCTAATAGGCTTATCCGATTTTGTCTTTAATTGCGGTGTTTGGGTGCTGGCTTTGCCACTTTTCTCATTCAATTGCTGCTGCATGGCGAGCGCTTGCGCTTGCTGTGGATTTTCTAACAATACTTCTCGCACCAAAGCTTTGGCCTCGTCTAACTGATTAGCCGTCATTAAATTAGAAGCCTGTGCCAGCTTTGTGCTTTGACTGGCGTCACGTGCAATATTAGCCTTAGCCAATAGCGCAGTTTGATTGTCTGGCGCAATACTCAATACCCTGTCGTAATGCAGAGTGGCTTGCTGCGTATCACCACTGCGTTTTGCCTGCTCGGCTTGTGACAATAACTCCTCTTCAGCAGACGCTTTATTGAAATACAAGTCTTTACGTAATTGCGTGTTATCTGGCTGCGCTTTAGCGTTTTTTTCAGCGTCTGCCACACGTTTTTCTGGCGCGTCTTGTGCACGCGTACTGGCTTCCCATGGTGCAAATGCACAGCTGCTCAGCAGCGCAAACAACAGCAACAGACTCAGTCTGACCACTGGTCGTTTAGCTGGGCTTATCCTATCCTCTGTACGCATGCATCATCCTTTTGTTAACGACTGTCCAATGCGCTATTGATGGCGGCATCGGGGCTGCTACTCTGTTTATTTTTAGACAATACTTGTGGCAAGTGTAGAGGCAAAAATGTCAATTGCAAACTATTTTCATCTTCTCCATCTAGCCGCCAAAACGGGTCAACACTGTCGCCAATAGACACGGCATAGACGCGGTTATTCGCCATCAAAAACACTTTAGAACCGTTAGGCCCATCCTCCAGTTTGCCCATGTAGGTAAACGGTGCGGGCGGCGCGGTTGGTTTGGGTGGCGGTAACGCTTTAGCTTTGCTGCTAACGCTGGGCGCTGCCACAACCCATGAGTGCACCTTGAATAAGTTGGTGTAACTGGGCTTTGGCGCTTCACGCCTCAGCTGTTGTAGCCAAGCCGCTGCTGGCTGGACGTTAGTGTGCACTGGGCCAGTTTTAGTAGGCGTGTTTTGGCTAGGGTTGCTAAGGGCATCCGCTTGCTGCCGGGGCGGCTTGGCCAATGCAATCAGGTCGTCGTCTTTATTTTGTGGGCTGAACGCAGTCCAGATAGTCAGCGCCAATGTAATTAGCAGCGCCAGCCATAGCCAGCGGCTATTCAATGCACTGGCGCTAGTATTGGCTACACTTACCATGATTCACCTTGCCATGACTCGCCTTTAACAAATAGCACAAAGACCAACTTAGCTTCTAAGTTCGCTTCTAGCGTGCTTTCTCGTTGCAATTGTAGGTCGGTCAGTGCCAGTGCTGGTAGTTGATACAGTACATCGGCTAAATAGCTACGTATTTGCGGATACTGGCCAGTGACTGGCAACACAATCTCATACTTGGTGAGCGCGTGTGCGTTGGCGATTTTGTTTTGCTTGAGCTGCGTTAACTTATAGTCACCGCTGTTAAGCGCCAAGCGTTTTTGCTTGGCTAGGCTATGCATAAGCGCCAGTGCTTCTGGTAATTGGAGTGCGTTTGGAAAGCGCGTGTAAAAGCTGGCCAGCTGTTGCGCTGTATTTTCTGTGGGTGCTACTTGCTGGCTCATTTGCGCGCCTGTTTGCGGCTTTGCAAGTTGCTGTGAGGCTTGTGCCTGCTGTATTAGTGGCGCAAGCGGCCTGACCTTAATTTGATAAAACAATAGGCTAGCGATAGTCAGTATCAACCCTAGCAAACCCCAAACGCCCAAGTATTTAGCGCGACTGGTCAGCCACCAATACAGCATAGGTAAATTAATTGTCTGCATTACCAACTCGCCATTATCGTAAAGTTCACGGGTTGAAAAGCATCATTGATATCGACATCATGCTTTTGCAAGTAGACCTGAGACAGCATGGACGAGGCTTCAAGTTGCTCAATATAGTACAGTGCAGATTGCATATTTTTCGCTTGCCCAGTCAGCTGCAATTGACGCTTTTTTTTATTCGGTGTAATCCCTAGTAAGGCAATATGTTGTTGTTCGACCTGCTCTAATGCATTAAGCAAGCTAGGCCATGGCAGCATTAGCTCATCTGCCACAGCACGCGCTTGCTGCAACTCCTCATCGGCTACCGGGCTAGCAGTGGCCTGCGCCTGTGCTGTCTTGGGTTGCGCTTGTGTTAGAGCGGCTTGGGCTTGCTGGAGAGCAGAGAGTTGTGTTTGATAATGTAACGCAACTAAGCCAGCTAATAGCAAGCCACCCAGCAAAAATACCAAGCCTAAGCTATTCACTTGCTGCAGTGCAAACGGCTGCCGTGTGACAAAGTCTAAATCTAGCTTGTGGCTCATGCTAACGCCTCCAACATAGCGAGCGAGGCCGAGGAGGGCTTGGATGGATTAGCTAGCGCAATTTTTTTAAGTTGCCAACCTTGTGCACTTGTCATCAACGCGCCTGTGTGCAAGGGCGCGTAAACAAACACGGTTTGTGTCGTTGGCGCGTCCAGCATGCGCGCCCGTGCTAAAATTTCTTGCAGGGTGTGTTGCCAATCGCCAGCAGTTTTATGGCTGCGTATCTGTTGGCAGCGGCCTCTACTAAGTTGTATCAGCAACAAGCGTTTATGCTCAACGATGGCAAGTAGTGCGTCTTGATTGCCTATGCGCTCACTGCAACGGTTTAGTACAGTGGCTGCGTAAGGTTGCAGCGTGCTTAATATGGCATGCTGTTGCGCGGCCAGTTGTTGTAGCGCGTTATACAACGCTGTATCCATGGCGGCAGCAATCGTCGGCTGATGGGGGGGTGCATCGTCACAGCTGATTTGCCAATCGGCCACCGCAGTGCCAAACATGTCCACAAAAGCCGCCCGCGCATACGCCCGTTTATCGGCAGCACTCATGAAGATGGCTTGCGCTGGTAGTACCATGTAACGCACTAAATCACTGGCTAGGCTGATGCTTAACTGTGTGCCTGACTCTATTTGCAGATTAGATAAGTCTGCCTGCAATTGTGTGAGGCAAGCCTGCCATCCCCCTTGTGTGATGCTGATAGCCTGCTGATGGATCACCCGCTTAGTAAAGCCGCTACGATAGAGCACAGCCACGTGTTCATTGCTCAATACAACTAGGAGTTGATTAGGCCACAAAAGTGACACGATTAATCTCCTGTAATGACGTGATACCTTCGTGCACCGCCTCTAGCGCGGCCTCACGGATGGTACGCATACCACTGCGTTTAGCGGCTTCTTTTAGTTTACGTATTGGTTCGCGCGCCACGATCATTTCCCGCAATTCATCGTTTAACACCAATAACTCGGCCACCGCTTTACGGCCTTTGTAACCTGTGCCGCGACAATGACCGCAGCCTTTGGCCAGTTTAAATTGCATGTTCGCTGCAGTATCGACGGAGATAGCTGATGCTTGCAGTAATTCGGCACTCGGCGTAAACGGCTCCACACAGTGCGGGCAAATCACACGGATTAAGCGCTGCGCCATAATGCCATTGACGGCAGAAACAAAGTTGTAAGGGTCTACGCCCATATGCATAAAGCGCGCAATCACATCCAACACATTATTGGCATGTACGGTGGTAAATACCAAGTGACCGGTGAGGGCGGCTTGCACCGCAATTTGTGCCGTTTCTGCATCGCGGATTTCCCCCACCATAATTTTGTCTGGATCATGCCGCAGGATAGAACGCAGGCCGCGTGCAAAGGTTAGGCCTTTTTTCTCATTGACAGGAATCTGCAATACGCCGGGCAGTTGATATTCCACCGGGTCTTCAATAGTAATGATTTTATCTTGACCTGAATTAACCTCAGAAATAGCGGCATATAGCGACGTGGTTTTGCCGCTACCGGTCGGGCCGGTGACGAGCACCATGCCATATGGCTCGGTAGCTAGCCGCCTAAATTGGCTGATGATGCTAGGGTTAAAGCCTAAGGCTTGCAGACTAAGGCCTTGCGCTTCCTCCGACAGCGATTTTCTGTCTAATACCCGCAGCACAGCGTCTTCCCCAAAAATGCTGGGCATAATTGACACCCGAAAATCAATTTCGCGGCCTTGCGCAATCACTTTAAAGCGGCCATCCTGCGGAATGCGACGCTCGGCAATGTCGAGTTGTGCCATCACTTTAACGCGTGAAATGGCCTGATCTGCGTTGTCCATGCCTTGCATACCGCCCACACTGGCCATCACGCCATCGATTCGATACTTTATGGCCAGCCCAGATTGCGCACACTCTAAATGGATATCACTGGCGCCGGCTTTTAAGGCATCATACAGCGTAGAGTTCACCAACTTCACAATCGGGTTGGCGTCTTCATTAATGGATTTGAGTGACAGATGCACAATCGAGGCATCTGCGTCTTGATACTGGGTAATATTACTTGGTGAAATGTCGTCCATGGCCCGCATGGTTTCTTCATGACGGGCTAAATAGGCGGCAATATCGGTGTGATGG
>DASWSZ010000165.1:0-4649 GCA_036402395.1 Methylophilus sp. | reverse complement strand
GCTGGCCAAAGGTAAAAAATACATTACGCCAGAAGTGGCGGAGATTTTGGCCGAGCAAGTCAACGATGAGAAAACACAATCGCCGCATGAAATGTTGTCTGACCGTGAGTTCCAAACCATGATCATGATTTCTTCTGGTATGTCGGTGGGCGAGATTGCCGAGAAGTTGTCTTTATCGGTCAAAACCGTCAGTATGTATCGCACCCGACTGTTGGAAAAAATGCATTTACGTCATAACGCTGACATCACTCACTACGCCATTAAGAATCAACTGGTCTAGTTTATCTTCCTCTAGTTTATCTTCCACTAGTTCTATCATTGATAAGGCTGGTTAATGACTAGCCTTTTTTATTGCCTCACTTGTGCTCGTCTCGCTCATTTTCCATGTCATTCATATTAAAGAGTAGGCTTACTTTTGCCACTTTATTACTGCCCTAGCTTCACCATGTGATTGGTTAATATAATGTTTTATTAGATGATTTCGCACTGAGGTGCGAGCTCATGATAAATAAAGTTAAAGATTTAAAAATTACAGCCGACATCATATTCATCGGGTTTGCTTTATCGGTAATTGTTAAAGATTTTTGGGTTAAGTAGTTGTTTATAAAAATTTTTAATTTACCCTAAACTTTTACAAAAGCTTACCGATAATAGATTTAAGGGCGACGCAATGAACACAGTTGCTAAGCGAATTAAGAGTGATTTTGAAATTTAATTTTATTTAGGAGATTCATCATGGCTGCAGTGATCAACACCAATATTGCTTCATTAAACACACAACGTAATTTAAACGCGTCACAGTCTGGTTTAAATACTTCAATCCAACGTTTGTCTTCTGGCTTACGTGTGAACAGTGCAAAAGACGACGCTGCAGGTATGGCGATTGCCACACGTATGGATTCACAAGTACGTGGTATGAACGTAGCGATGCGTAACGCAAACGACGCAATTTCATTCGCACAAACGGCTGAAGGCGGTTTGAGCAAAGTAACAGACGCTTTACAACGTATGCGTGAACTTGCAGTGCAATCTGCCAACGGCAGTAACTCATCTGGTGACCGTGTGAATCTAGATGCTGAGTTCCAACAATTAGCGTCAGAAGTCACACGTATCGGTACAGCGACTAAATTTAACGGTACTGCAGTGTTTGGTGGTTCAGCCACAACTTTCCAAATTGGTGCCGATGCAGGGGACACGATTTCTGTGTCTTCAGTGACCGCCGCAACAATCTCAGGTGATGTGTCTTCTGCCTCTTCAGCGACTACAGCGATTGGTGCGATTGATACTGCGTTAGATGCTACCAATACTAAACGTGCGACCTTGGGTGCTGTACAAAACCGTTTTGAAGCTGTGGTAGGTAACTTGCAAGTGGCTTCAGAGAACCAATCAGCTGCTAAGTCACGCATCATGGATACTGACTTTGCCGCAGAAACAGCCAACTTAACACGTGGTCAAATCTTGCAACAAGCAGGTACCGCCATGTTAGCGCAAGCCAACTCACTACCAAACAATGTATTGAGCTTGTTAAGAGGTTAATTGATAGACAACGTATGATTTCCACAGGGCGCAAGCTCTGTGGAATTTTCAGTAAGTTAAGGAGAACATGATGTTCAAACCTTCTTTAGATGGATACGGTAAAGTCAATTTGCCAGGTGCAGTAAGTAATGTGATGAGTAGTCAAAATATACAGGCCGTTGCTGGCCTAAAAGTCGTTGCAAAGCCAGAAGTGGCAGCACCTAATGCGGCAGAGGTGGATGAAGCAGCGCTGACCAGTGCAGTCAAAAAGTTAAATGACTATGTAGCACCGGCCTTACAAACCATACAGTTTTCGATAGATCAAGAGTCAGACCGTGTGGTGGTTAAAGTAGTCGATACCGCAACACAAAAAGTATTACGGCAAATTCCCAACGAGGAAGTGATGGCCATCACCAAAACGTTGGATAAGTTACAGGGTTTAGTGATTAGGCAAACGGCTTAACAGTCAATATGGTACGTATTCACTGGGTGTTAAGTTTTTTTTAAAGGATTACGGCGATGGGATTATCTTCTGCAGGAATTGGTTCAGGGCTCGATATTAATGCGATCGTGACCAGCTTGATGAACGTTGAGAAAAGACCCTTAACCATCGTCAGTAACCAAAAAACAGCTTATCAAGCTAAGTTGTCTGCTTATGGCACCATGAAAAGTGCACTGACTACGTTTCAAACGGCAGTCACCGCTTTGTCTACTTCTGCCAAATTTAATGCCCAGTCTGCCACCTCGGCCACCCCGTCAGTATTTACCGCCACCGCCAATGGCAGCGCTACCTTAGGTGACTATGCCATTACCGTGTCACAACTCGCAAAGTCTCAAAAGCTGGCGATGGAGGGCGTGGCCAACACCACCGATGTAATAGGCACTGGTACCTTGACCATTTCTTTTGGTACGTTTGAACCAGCTGTAGTCAGCCCAGCAACACCCGCAAGTTTTACGCCCAATGCTGCTAAAACCGATTTAAATATCACCATTGATAGTTCTAACAATACGTTGGCGGGCGTGCGTGATGCCATTAACGCAGCCAATGGCAGCGTGTCTGCCACCATCGTCAACGATGGTTCTTCTAATCGCTTGGTGATTACCTCAAAAGACACAGGCGAAGTGAATAGCTTAAAAATCTCTGTGGCCGATGATGATGGCAATGCTACCGACGCCAGCGGCTTATCCCGATTGGCGTACGACCCATTAGCCACATTAGGTGCAGGCAAAAACATGTCACAAATGACTGCCGCCGCCAATGCAGTGCTGGATATTGATGGCATTGCGGTAGAAAAAGCCAGTAATACCATTAGCGACGCCATTGAAGGCGTGACGCTAAAATTGCTGGCTACTAGCAATAGTGAAAGTGTGAATTTAGCAGTTGCGACCGATCAGGCCAAAATTGAAGAATCGGTTAAAGCCTTTGTAGAGGCTTACAATAAAATTAATGAAACCTTAACCAGCTTAACCAAGTTTGATGAGACCGGTAAAGCCTCAGGCAAATTATTAGGCGATGCCACTGCGCGTTCCGTGATTTCACAAATTAAATCGGTGATTACCAAAACGGTCGATACCGGCGGCACCATTTCATCGCTGTCTGATATCGGCGTGAGTTTTCAACGCGACGGCAAATTAGCACTGGATAGCACCAAGTTAACCAATGCCGTCACCAACAATTTTAGCGAAATTGCTGCCTTGTTTGCTTCATCTGCCCGCACCACTGACGCGCAAGTGAGCTTTAAAGGCAGCAGTAGTAATACGCAATCTGGCACTTATGCAGTCACCGTCAGCCAACTAGGAAGTGATAGTGTCAATGCCATCGGCACTATCAACGGGGTGGCCGCCATCGGCATAGGTGCTGAGCTGGTAGGCGCCAGTGGTGACGCCAGTGATGGGCTACGTGTCAACGTCAGTGGTGGTGCACTAGGTAATCGCGGTACTGTGACGTTTACTAAAGGCTATGCCGCACAATTAGACGATATTCTGAGCAATTTGTTGGATGATGAAGGCATTTTAGCAGCACGTACCGATGGCATGAACAGCACCATTAAACGCCTAGATGCACAAACCGAGAGTATTAATGTACGTTTAGCCGTGATTGAGAAACGCTACCGTGAGCAATACACGCGATTGGACAGTTTGTTAGCTAGTCTGCAAAGTACAAGCAGTTACCTGACACAACAAATTCAATCCATTAGCAAAAATAACTAGAAACCGAAGGGAACGATGATGTTTGGATATAAAAGTAGCGGGGCCAATGTCTATGCACAAATGGGGCTAGAAACAGGTGTAGTGGCAGCCAGCCCGAATAAACTCATCGTCATGTTATATGAAGGCGTGATTTCTGCTTGCAAAAGTGCGGCGACGCATATGCAGCAGAGGGACATTCAGCGAAAAGGCGAGATGATTTCTAAAGCCGTATTGATTATTGAAAGTGGCTTGCGCGCTAGCCTAGATAAGAAAAACGGTGGTGAGATTGCCGTAAGCTTAGATAAACTGTATATGTATATGGTGCAGCGTTTAACCCTGGCTAATTTACGCAATCAACCACAATTGATAGAAGAAGTGATAGTGTTGCTGACAGATTTAAAAAGTGCTTGGGAAGCGATAGAAACACAATCGGTGAGCCCAGCAGCGTCAGCCAACGTGGTGGCCATGCAAGCGCAGTCTATGCAAGCCAACTTAAACCGCTTAGTGGTAGGTGCTAATTAAATGAATGAGCAAACCTTAATCAATGGATATGAGTCACTGGCGCTGATTATGGGCCAGATGCTACATTCGGCTAAACAGCAACATTGGGATCAGTTGACGGATTTGGAAGTATTTTATCTGGATAAGCTGCAACAACTAAAACAGCTAGAAGCCGCCATCCATTTAAGTGCGCCCACCAAGGCGCGCAAGTTAAGCATAATCCATCGCATTTTGGCGGATGATAGAGAAGTCAAAGATTTAAGCAATCCGTGGATGAATAAGTTGAGCTGCATGATGCAGGGTGCTTCTGTTGAAGCTAGATTGAGCCGTAGCTACGGCATGTAGCGTTTATTATGTATACGATTAAACCAGAACCCGCTAGTACCAATTTAGTCGGCTCGGTCTATCGTATTACGCCAGCACTGCCAGTGGGCGCACTTGCT
>DASWSZ010000164.1:0-9796 GCA_036402395.1 Methylophilus sp. | reverse complement strand
CCGAGCCATGCTTGGGGTATTGCTGCGTTAACATCCATGCCAACGCTTCAGCCTCGGCCATGGCGCCTTGATTAAACAGTGCCATCAACTGCTGTAATTGCGCGGCACTGGGCGCGCCTTTTAATGCTGCGTAAGTAGTCTGGTTGACGGTTGGTCTGGGCTGTTGGTATTCGCTGGTAATCATGCCTACCTCGGTTTCTGTTAAACAGCTGCGCTGGCGTTTGGCTGAGTGCGCGCATGCAAAATGGCGGGCATGCCCGCTGTTTACCATTATTAAAAAAGTGCTGGCAATTGCATTAACCGATAAGAGGCGTAAAACTGGCTTAATTTGTCGATAACTGCTTGGTATCAATCAAGATTTGCTGAACTCATATTTACTGTGATTTACTGCAAGCTAGCATTTGCAGCAGCCAGCGTTAGTGCTATGCTTACTATGCAATTGCGGTTATATTGAATGAATCACAAAGACAAGGTTAAGGGGGCGAGTATGCAATTTTTTGGATCTGGTGGTATTTGGACGTTACTGCTGGTATGTGTAGTCATCGGCGTACTGCTAATCATCGCAGCGAAGAACGTAAAATAAACGATGTCAATTCAATAGATGTCAATTCAACATTAGTACAGCACAGGCGCTTTAGGCGCCTTTGTTGTAAGTGCTGGTGCTGGCTTAATTTAACTGGCAACCGCCATGGCCGGATGACGGTCCGCCAACAACAATTGCTCAAAGGCGGCGGCAGTAAGCGCTTGATTAAACAAATAACCTTGGCCAAAATCACACCCAGCTGCAATCAGTAAATCACGTTGTTGCGGGGTTTCTATGCCTTCGGCAATCACTTGCATACCCAATTTATGCGCAATCAAAATAATCGCCTCACACAGCGCTAAATCCTCAGACTGCGGTGCTAAGTGGCTGACAAAACTGCGGTCTATCTTAATATAATCAATGTCAAATTTTTTCAGGTAAGACAGCGAAGAGTAGCCGGTACCAAAATCATCCAGCGCCAATTGAATGCCCGCCTCATGAAATTCATACAGTTTTTGATGAATAGAAGCGTTAACTTCCAACAGCAGGCCTTCGGTAATTTCCGCGACGATGCTCTGCCCAGCCAAGCCGGCTTCCTGCAATTGGGTATGCCAAGGCACAAAACGCGCGCTTTTACTGTGAATTTGTATCGGCGATTTATTCACGCTGATATGAAATTGTGGATGGTAGATGGTTTGCCAATGCTTGACCTGCTGCACCGCTTGTCTGAAGATCCAATCGCCAATTTCGTGTATCAGCCCAGTGTGTTCGGCAATCGGGATAAATTCATCCGGCCGAATCAACCCATGCTTGGGGTGCTGCCAGCGCGCCAACGCTTCTGCTTTGGCAATTCTGCCGCTGCGTAAATCCACAATGGGCTGGTACGCCACCCAAATTTGCTGCTTCTGTAACGCTACATGCAAATCGTTGGTTAAACCCATGCGCCGTTGCGCTGCGTCCTGCATGGCTTGGGTAAAGTAACTGTACTGATTGCGGCCGTTGGTCTTGGCCATGTACATGGCTTGGTCAGCTTTTTTCATTAAATCGTCTACTTCGTCGGCATCGGTCGGGTAAATGGTAATGCCTATGCTGGCCGACACATAGGCCACATCGTCGCCTAGCTGAAAGGGTTCTGCAATACTCGTTAATATCAATTTGCAGACACGGTCTACACTAGATAAGTCATTGACTTCATTTAATATAATGGTAAATTCATCACCTCCCAAGCGCGATATAATGTCGATATCACGCACACAATTGGTGAGGCGCTGCGCCGTTTCTTTTAACAGCTGATCACCCACCACATGGCCTAAGGTATCATTTACCTCTTTGAACAAATCTAAATCCAGATACAGCAACACCAGTGGCAACGTAGTGCGCTGCGATTTTTTAATGGCTTGCGTCAGTGATTCGTAAAACATACGCCGATTTGACAACCCTGTCAGCGGGTCAAAATTGGCTTGGCGCCAAATCACTTCTTCCGATTGTTTTTTCTGCGAAATATCGGTGAACATGGAAATACGATGTTTAACTGCGCCATCCGGATGGTAGATGGTATTAATGGTCAACCATTGCGGGTACACCTCACCATTTTTGCGGCGGTTCCATATCTCGCCTTGCCATTTGCCAGTGCTGTTAATGGCCTGCCACATCTCATCATAAAAGCGATCATCTTGTCGGCCGGATTTTAATATGGTATGTGACTTACCCAAAACCTCGTGTTCGGCATAGCCAGTAATTTGAGTGAAGGCAGGGTTAACAGTAATAATCAAATGATGCTCATCGGTCACTACCATGGCTTCGCTGCTAGATTCATACACCAAAGCCGCCAAGCGTTTAGATTCCTCGGCCTGCCTACGCGTTTCTTCACGGTCAAAATTATCAAAGGCAAAGCCAATATTGCTCGCCAACTCTGCTAGCAAAGTGAGCGATTCCTGATCAAAGGCGTTTTTTTGCTGGTGATAGACAATTAGCACAGCAAATGGCTGGCCGCCCCGCGGGATTGGAATTGCAGCTATCGACTGCCAACCATTGGCCATCAGCTTATCGCGCCAAGGCCCCAATGCCATTGACACTTGAATATCATTAAAGGTGGCGATGCGATTTTCACGCAGCGCAATCCCAGCCGGGCCACGCCCCTCGGCTTGGTCGGCATGAATAGTCAGTACCAAGCCGTCTAAATACTCTTGATGATGGCCGTAACTGGTGATGCGATGAATAATGCCTGTGGTTTCATCCAACTGCCCTACCCAAGCCAATTGCATTTGGCCAAACTCTACGGCACAGCGACACACCAGCGGAAATAGCTCGACTTGATCTTGCATACGCACTATGGCTTGATTGACCTCATTTAAGGCTTTGTACAAATTGGTGAGGTTTTGAATTTGGCCTTCGGCTTGCTTACGCTCGGTAATATTTCTTAGCACACCATGCAGCACTAGTTTGCCTTGAATAGTCATGGCGTTGAGCATGACATCGACATAGACCAACTCTTGTGTATCCAAACGCAAATGCGTCCACTCAAAATGCTGGTTGCCTTCATGCATGGCTTGCTGAATGTAACTATGCATACGTGTATAAGAGTTTTCACCATTGGCTTGGGTAGGCGGCGATATGTCGGCAGGATGCAAGCGACAGAACGCGGCTTTGCTGGCGCAACCAAACATGGTGAGCGCTGCAGTATTGCAATCTATAAAGCCCATTTCATCCAACACCACCACGGCATCTTTTGAGCATTCAAACATGGTCCGCAAGCGCGCTTCTGATTCTTGTAAGGCCATTTCTTTTTGATGGCGCTCGGTAATATCATGGCTAATGCCCAGGACGCCTATTAAGCGGCCATGGTTATCGCGCATGGGTGTTTTGGTGGTTTCGAGCAGTACTTGGCGACCATCGGCATACGTCACCCACTCCTCATTGGTGCTGGGTGCATTATGTGCTATGGCCAGTTTATCGTGCGCCCTAAACGAGTCGGCTAATTTGGCGTCCACAAAGTCATAATCGGTTTTACCAACAATGTCATACTCTTTAGCGCCATATAATCGTTCAAATACCGCGTTACAGGCTAAATACACACCATCAGGATTTTTTAGCCACACTAAATCGGTGATGGTCTTGAGCATGGTGTTGAGTTTGGCTTCACTGTCGCGCAAGGCAATTAGGGTAGATTTACGCCCCATAATCGCCTCTAGTAAATAGGCATAGCTCAACAGCAGCAATGCAAGCATATCGCTGAGATGCGGCAGGATATCCCACCGCAGTGGCTCAGCTGTCAGCCACATAGGACGCAGCGCGAGCGCTTGGCCAAAAGCAAATAGCGCCAAGGTGAGCAGGATGACAATGCGCATACGGTAATGTGTGGCGCGCGCGATGGCGTACATGGCTAACACCAGCCAAAACAGTGCGTTGCCAGCTAACAGCCATGCATACCAGCCTTGTGCAAACACAGCATCGGGCTGCACCAGCAACTGCTGGTGCCAACCTATTAGGCTAATGGCAGAAAGCAGTAGTGTGCTGCTAATGCCAGCCTTAATGTAACGTTTACATAACAGTTCTCTACGCTGAAAATAATGCAGGTAGCCACCCACAATCAGTATCAAGGCGGCTGTGAGCAATGCATGGTGTAGTGGCAAGTAAACACTAGCGAGTAGTAGCGTAGTCTGAGGCTTAAGCCATTGTGTGACGATGACGGTGAGTAAGGCGTGTAGCAACGCCAAACCAAAGCCCCATTTAAACCAACGCTCGCGCGGCTGATGATAGACATTGAGTTTGGTATAGGCAACGACAAATAAAACCAAATACAGGGTTAAGGTAATGACGTCGTGCACTAACGTATGCTGAGCAAACCCCATGCCGCCCGCAAATTGGGTCAGCGTGTCCCACGGTATTTTCAAAGGATCGAGCATTTTCATGCTTTCTTTATCTTAAAAAGTGACCAACCGCTAGGGCTTTTTGCCATACTGTTACTGCTTTACTGCTTTACTGCTTTACCGTTTATTAAGAAAAACAGATGCTTAACATCACACTGTTGACATTACGCCTTTTTAAGGTCGAATGGAAGCATGCCTAGTATGCAAACTATCTGTAGGACTTAAGCGGTGGCTACTTACTTGCGTCCTCAACTATTTAATGCACAAATGAATAATGCTACCTGCATTTATTATAGGCCTGATAGGGGCAACTCATATAAGGTGTAACCCTTAGCATGGAAGACATACGTGCAGGCATCCACCTCATGTTCTGTGTATGCCCGCTCTCACGCTTAAAGCCAGCCTGCTGAATACAGGCAAGCTGACTACTGCACTAGTACTATAATACCGGCGCAGTAAGTGCCCACTCTTGCATGACTTGCTCGCCTGGTCTATCTACTTTCACTTGCGCACCATCGGTAGAGACTACCCAACTCAATGGAATATAGTGGTGTTGGCCATGTTCGTCTTTCATCAGCTTGATGGTGTGGTCGCCTTCCATATGGTCTACTTTGGCAAACTCACCGCCTAGTGAGCAGACGATAGGCATATTGGGCTTAATTTCATTGGTGGCTATCATGTGTATCTCTCCTGTGTCATTTAAAAACTGTTGGGTATGCATTGTTGCAAAGTACTGCAACACGCATCTGTTCGTTTGCCCATAGAGGCCCCGCTTTATTGTAGGCACTGCAGATTTGCCAGTTTGCGTTTGTTAGCGCACAGACCTCGCACAGGCGTGCCAGCTAGCATGGGGATGACGCAAAATAGTGTCATCTTTTTAAGAAAAGAGCACCTCTATGTATATGTACCATCACCATGTGTCTGGGATTTTTCAACGCCATGCCGATGCCCTAACGGCCTTGAACAACCTACGAAAAAAAGGCCTGCCACTCAAGCGCATGCAGTTATTTGAGCGTGAAGCGACGTTGCCTAGAGCCTCCACGCAAGCACAAAGTAATTTAGTATTAAAAAATATGCTGATGCTAGGCTGCTTAGGCAGTTTAGTAGGCGTGGGCATAGGCGCATTGGCGCAAGTTGCGCTGGTGGCCAGCGATATGACATTGTTGTTTGCTAGTCCATGGGTAGCACCGATTGCTATGTTGGGCTGGGGTGCCACCGTGGGTGGCACAGTAGGCGCTGCTATAGGTGCCATGAAAACCAATAAAACCAGTTACGCAGAACAAGAAGGTTGGTTCTCGGAGTTGATTCGTGATGCGATAGCTCACGGCCAGTGTGTGTTAATCGTAGAAACGCTGAACAAACACGAAACCACCTTGGCAAGCGAAGTCATGCAGCTATCAGCCAACAACTATGAAGACGTAAAACTTGCTTAAACAGGGTTAGGCATGATGCAATATCGCTAATGTTGCGCTTGCCTAATAGTTAAGCTAACGATCAATAGTTGTCATGTTTTATTTCAAATGATAAGGAAACCCATGTATTTACCTCAAACGCTAGTGATCGCTTTATCAACGCTGGCTTTAAGTGCTTGCGGCGACACTGCTACGCTTGCCATCGTTGACGGCACCGGTAGCCAGCCGGTACTGCCCGCACCTAACAAAACATTGCTACCCACTGTGCATGTAGCCAAAGCGGTAGGCTGGGCAAAAGAGGCTAAACCAACCGCAGCTGCGGGTTTACAAGTGCAGGCCTTTGCGCAAGGCTTAAGCCATCCACGCTGGTTGTACACACTGCCCAATGGTGATGTGTTGGTGGCAGAAACCAATGCGCCGGCAAAACCAAGCTCAGGCAATGGTATACGCGCTTGGATTACCGGCAAAGTCATGGCCTATGCTGGTGCCAGCACGCCCACCGCTAATCGCATCACCTTGCTGCGCGACAGCGATCAAGACGGTGTAGCCGAGACCCATAGCGTATTTTTACAAGGCTTACACTCACCTTTTGGCATGGTGCTGATCGGTCAGGATTTTTATGTCGCCAATACCGACAGTGTCATGCATTACCGCTATGCACCAGATCAGACTGAAATCACCAGTGCCGGTACGAAACTTGTCGATTTACCAGCCGGGGACGTCAATTATCACTGGACCAAAAACCTCATCGCCAGTCAGGATGGCAGCAAACTATTGGTCACGGTAGGCTCAAACAGCAATATCGCTGAACGTGGCTTGGCAGAAGAAACTGGCCGTGCCGCCATTTGGGAGGTAGACCGTATGTCTGGCCAGTACAGAATATTTGCCTCTGGTTTGCGTAACCCAAACGGTATGGCCTGGGTGCCATCTAGCAACAGCGCTACTGGCAGTAGCCTGTGGGTGGCCGTCAATGAGCGTGATGAAATAGGCAGTGATTTAGTACCGGATTATATGACCTCGGTGCAAGATGGTGGCTTTTATGGCTGGCCTTATAGTTATTACGGTCAACATGTGGATACGCGTGTGAAACCGCAGAACCCCAGCTTAGTCGCCTCGGCACTGGTACCAGATTTTGCACTGGGCCCACATACCGCCTCTTTAGGTTTGGCTTATTCCAGCAATAACGCGCTGCCTGCCGCCTATCAAACAGGCATGTTTATCGGTCAGCATGGCTCTTGGAACCGTCAACCGTTCAGTGGTTACCAAGTGATCTTTGTGCCCTTTAATGGCAGCACGCCGGTAGGCCCGCCAATGGCAGTATTGACGGACTTTTTGAACAGCAATGGCCAAGCGCAAGGCCGCCCAGTGGGGGTAGCCCTAGATCAGCAGGGCGCACTGTTGGTAGCGGATGATGTCGGCAACAGCATATGGCGCGTCACCTCATCACAGACGCCCGTTTATTGAGCCCAGCTGCAAATTTATTTTATAAGAACGTTAGCGAACATATACAAAGTGTAAGTGCTATAAACGCTGTAATGAGAGCTATTTTTTCAGATTAATCTCCATTAATAATTAATGCACTAATTATTGCAATTCCAGTATTGTTGTGATTAACTATTATTCATAATTGAAGACAAAGGCATTGTATGCCGCTGCAAAGTAACTTCAACGAACTGCATATCCAGCTCTCGGTGCAGAGTCGTTATTTGCTCGCGCTGTGCATTTTCAGCATCGCCTTTGTTCTGCGCTATTTATTATGGCCGGTAACCGCTGGCCCAACGTTTCTCACCTTTTACCCTGCTGCTTTTTTAGTGTTCTATATTTGTGGCAGCAAACCCGGCTATTTAGTCATCGGCCTCTCCGTAATTGCCGCCCTCACTGTGTTCTCGCCGCCGTTACTGTCTTGGCAGAGTGCTATAGGCCCATTAAGTGCGGCTGGCTTTTTTCTGCTGATGGCCAGCATGATGGGTGCCGTAGTCAGCATGGGTCAACATTGGTATCAGCAACTGATCCTAAAAGAAGTCCAAGAAGCTAATCGCAGAGTGGACGCCGTGAATGCACAGCTGCACGAAAAAAACGAGCTGCTGGTGATGGCGGAGCGCTCGATAGGCGCTGGCGCATGGCGCTGGGATATCAATACCGACACCATGGAGTGGTCCAATCAATTGTACGCACTGTTTGGGCTAGACCCAGCGCTGTATCCACCCACCTTTGACACCTGGCACAAGGTGGTTTATCCGCCCGATTTAGATTTAGCCGAGCGTACCATACGCGAAGGTCGCGTGCATCTGAAGCCGTTTTTAACCGCTTATCGCATACTCTTAAACTCCGGTGAATTACGTTGGATAGATTCCTATGGCGGGCCTATTTATGACAAAGCGGGTCATCCGGTCGAATTTTCTGGCATTTGCGTTAACTCAACTTTGGCGCATCAAGCGCAAGAACAACTCAGAGAGAATGAACAGCGTTTTCACTCCATGTTTACCAACCTTACGGTCGGTTATCAATCGCTAGATAAGTTAGGCCACTGGCTGGATGCCAATCAAAAAATGGCCGACATGCTGGGCTATAAAAACCCGCAAGCCATGCTGGGTCTAAGTTTTATTAGCCATATCTGTGCTGACATAGACGATAAAGATGCGTACTACACCGAGCAATTTAATACCGTCAATCATACGGAAGATGAGTTAATGCTGCGGCGCTGCGATGGTGAAACCATCACTGTGTTGATTTCTGGTCGTATTCAACGCGACAAACGTCAAAGCTTTATCCGCAGCCATTACGTGCTGGTGGACATTAGTGAGCGGCGGCGTATGGAGTTGCAAATTATCAAACTCAATGCCGAGCTGGAAGACAAAGTAGCACAGCGCACGGCTGAGCTTTCTAAAGCGGTGGAAGATTTGCAGCATTTATCCAGATACGACACGCTGACAGGCCTGCCGAATCGACTCTCAGCCAATGAGCGGCTACATACCGAGTTTTTAAGTATGCATCGCACCGGCCAAGCCTATGCTGTGCTGATGCTAGACATTGATTTTTTCAAACACATTAACGATACCTATGGCCATACGGTAGGCGACAAAGTATTGCACCAGTTTGCCGTCACTTTGCGCAGCTCTGTCCGCGAATCTGACTTTGCCGCGCGCTATGGCGGTGAGGAATTTATTGTCATTTTACCCAATACCGCATTAGATGATGCCTATGCCGTAGCAGATAAAATTCGCCATGCCATAGAGACATCATTTTTTCAAATTCAAGACACCATCACCGTCAGCATAGGCTTTGCCATGGCCGACCTAGAGCAGATAGATGAGTATGTGGCGGTCAAAGAAGCCGACGATTGGCTATACGCCGCAAAGAGCGCTGGCCGCAATCGCATCATGACCGCCGGCAGCCAGCTATAACTTACAGTAAGCCGTGCACTAGCTTTTCTGTTTAATGGCTAGCACCAGCTGATTACGCAAGGTGCGCAATAAGGACAATTGCTTGGGCGATACCTGCATGCTGTTGGCCGCTTCCATATCCGCATAAAAAATGCCCACCGGTTTTTTATTCACCACCACAGGCAATAAAATAAAGCTTTGCGCACTCACCGCTTGCCGATACCAGGTTGGAATTTTGGCGGCAATATTGGCCGCACCAATGTCGGCAATCAGTAAATCGGCACCCTCATTAATCGCTAAGTGAAACACGTCCGGCACATGGCCTAAGGTAAAGTGAAACTTAGGCAACACCGTATCTATCTCGTGGCCAAAGCCTTGACGCGCCACCATTTTCTGCGTTTTTGCGTCGCGCATAATAAACAGCGTACGATTAAACGCCATACCGCGATGCATGGTTTCCAGCACCATTTGCATCACATCATTCAGCTTGAATTCTTCCACCAAGGTATTGGTCAGGTCTTGTATGCCTTCGGTTAAGATGGTTTCCGGCGCCATACTTACCGGCGTATCCTCCAGTAGCGCCGCTGGGCCTAGCTGCGCGCCCAATTG
>DASWSZ010000163.1:0-10362 GCA_036402395.1 Methylophilus sp. | reverse complement strand
GGGTACGCAAGGTGAGTTTGGTGGCTTGGGCATAGAAGTGGCGATGGAAGACGGCTTAGTGAAAGTGGTAACGCCGATTGAAGACAGTCCTGCTTATAAAGCGGGTTTGAAATCGGGCGATTTAATTATGAAGCTGGATGAAACGCAAGTGCGCGGCTTAACGCTGAACGAGGCCGTTAAAAAAATGCGCGGTACACCAGACACCAAAATTACGCTGACCGTGTTACGCAAAGGTGTAGAAAAACCTCTGGCCTTTACTTTGGTACGCGCAGTGATTAAATCGCAAAGCGTGAAAAACAAATGGATAGAGCAAGACTACGGCTATGTACGTGTTACCCAGTTCCAAGAGCACACTGGTGAAGATTTAGCCAAAGCCTTGAAATCATTACACGAACAAAACAAAGCACCATTAAAAGGTTTGGTGCTCGATATGCGCAATAACCCAGGTGGCTTATTAGATGCAGCAGTCGGTGTATCTGCCGCGTTTTTACCTAAAAATGATTTAGTGGTCTATACCGAAGGCCGTGTGGCGGATTCTAAAATGCGCTTGAGTGCAACCCCTGTGGATTATGCACGCCGTGGCAAATCTGATTACCTTAAAGACGTGCCGGAATTTTATAAAAAAGTACCGATGGTAGTGCTCATTAACGCTGGCTCTGCCTCAGCCTCAGAAATTGTAGCTGGCGCCTTGCAAGATCACAAGCGTGCGCAGATTTTAGGCATCCAAAGCTTTGGTAAAGGGTCAGTACAAACCATTTTACCAATGAACAACGGCAGCGCGATTAAACTGACCACAGCGCGTTATTTCACGCCCAATGGCCGTTCGATCCAAGCTAAAGGCATCGTGCCAGATGTATTAGTTGAGGATGGCTCAGACCCATCGTTTAGTTTGCATGAAGCGGATTTAAGCAAGCATTTATCTAATCCAGCTGATGCTGATGCGGTGAAAAAAGCGGCGGAAGATGCAGAAAAAGCGGCGGCCAAAGCAGCGGCGGCTAAAGAAAAATTAAACGAGAAAAAATATGCTGAAACCAAAGGTCCAATTGAGCCTGCCAGCAAAGATGATTTCCAGTTTATACAAGCCATGAATTTACTTAAAGGGCTGCCAGTTCAAAAAGCACCAGAGCCAGTTAAAGTCAGTGAAACTGATAAAACTGAACCTGTAAAAAGCGATGCAACAAAAACTGAGACTAAAAAATAATTAACACTCATTACGCTAAGTAGTATTGCAACATCAGCCCTGCTCCAGTCGTTTTAATAGATTTGAGCAGGGCTTTGTTTTATCATGAACCCCTATGAGCCTCAGCCTACAACAAACCATTTTAGAAGCCGACCGTTGCGTAGCTTGCGGCTTGTGCTTGCCGCATTGCCCTACTTATCATAAGACGGGCTCAGAAGCAGATTCTCCGCGCGGCAGGATACAACTGATTAGTGCGGTGGCCAAAGAAATATTACCGAATAATGCGCGCTTTCAAGCGCATATTGATTTATGCCTGAGTTGCCGCAATTGTGAAACCGCTTGCCCGAATAATGTGCGCTACGGTGCGATTATCGACAGTGCGCGGGTATTAGTAAATACGCATAGAGCAAAGCAAAGCCGCTGGCCAATCACAACATTAGCCAAGCTGATCCAACACCGACGATTGCTCAACACAAGCAGTCATATGTTAAGACTAGCGCAACAACTAGGCCTACTCACATGGCTAAGCAAAGTATTGCCCAGTACAGCTAAAAACATAGCCATGCTGCCACCGCTTGCCTCACCGCAAAGTTGGTCAGCATTTTATCCAGCCACAGGCCAGCAGCAAGGTGAGGTCAGTTTATTTTTAGGTTGCATCACTGATGCGTTTGATGCAGATACTTTACGTGCCAGTGTATTTGTACTCAACCAACTGGGTTACGCCGTACATATCCCAAAGGCGCAAGCCTGCTGCGGTGGCTTAGCGCGACAACATGGCGATAATGCAACCAGTGCCGCCCTCATTGCGCAGAATCAATCTGAATTTAAGACAGCGTTGCCAGTACTCACGGTGGCCAGCGGCTGTGGCGCAGGGCTTAAAGATTACACCGGCTTAAACGTATTAGATATTAGCGACTTTTTGAATGGCTGTGACTGGCAGACTGTGGAGCTTGAACCAATTAACGCACACATCGCCGTCCATGACCCATGCACGTTGCGTAACGTGCAAAAAACACACAACGCTGTGTATAGCTTACTGAAAAAAATTCCACAAGCACGCATTAGTAGCCTGAAGGGCAATAGCCAGTGCTGTGGCGGCGCAGGCGCTTATATGCTGAATGAGCCTGAAATGGCGGCGCAGCTATTAGCCGACAAAATGCAAAGCATAAAGACAGAAACTTTTGATTATTTAGTCACTTCTAACATAGGCTGTGCATTACAAATAGGCAGCGGCATTACGCAACAAACGCTGCCGATAAAAGTACGGCATCCGGTCAGTCTGATTGCAAAACAAATGGGCTTTCGCACAGAATTAGATTAAACTCAAACCATGCTTATAGATACCTTGATTACGACATTGGATACAGGCTTACGCACTGTGTTTGCACCTGCGCATAGCAGCAGATTAAGGCCAGATGTCGACATAGCGGAAGCCACACTCACACAGGCAGAGCAACAAGAAGCGGCAGCGTTAATGCGAGTTAATCATGTGGGCGAGATATGCGCGCAAGCGCTATATAGCGGCCAAGCCTTGGTGTCGCACAACCCACAGATTGTATGTGCGCTGAAACAAGCCGCCAAAGAAGAAACCGACCACCTCGCTTGGTGCGAAAGTCGCATCAGCGAATTAGGTGGCCGCAAAAGTGTACTTAACCCATTGTGGTACGCCGGCAGTTTTGGCCTAGGCACGGTTGCTGGCTTATGGGGCGATCAATGGAACTTAGGTTTTTTAGCAGAAACTGAGCGGCAAGTGGGCGCACATTTAGCGAGTCATTTAGACAAGCTCTCTGCAGATGACTTAAAAACACGCAAAATTGTCGCGCAAATGCAGCAAGATGAAAGCGAACATGCGGCTTCCGCTATGGACTTGGGCGGCAAAACATTGCCTGCTCCAATACAATTTGGCATGAAACTCGCTTCTGCCGTGATGACAAAAACAGCGTATTATTTATAACTAAGCATTTAGCTTTTAACTAACTATTCAAATAGGGTAACGATGCAAAAATTTAGCGATGTGCTATTAACACTGGAGTCGGTAGAGCACGTCAAACGTATTGAGCTCTTTGATGAAAACGACCAATCAGCAGGCGTCATTGAAAACAAGCCGGGCAGCCAAGGCTCAGTGCGTGTCTATCATCATCTCTACAAAATGTATGGCAGTATTTCCTTAGATGCGGCGGTAGAAGGACTATCTTTATATGCCGAACATACCGATGATGCTGAAAATTGCCCAGGCAAGCACCCTAATATCGATAGGTTACTGGATATCTTAGAAAACGAAGCGCCGCTCGCTGTTAAAGTGGTGACTGAATAATCAAGCTAGTGATTGGCCATGTGCTGCATGATGGGCGGATGATAAATCAACTCTAACAGATGCCCTACCGCATCTAAGCAGTAAAAACCGCGCGAGCCATCGCGGTGCGTCTTAGGTGCTTCAGTAATTTTTACGCCTTGCGCTACAAAGTAACTATGCCACTGGTCTACCGCCTCCGGGCTAGCCAGCACAAAGCCTATATGATCCAAACGTTGTTGCGCTTGAGGCGTGTAATCGACACGGTGCAAAGCAAACACATCGCCATGGTTGGTTAAATACACGTTGTCCGCGTCTGGTTGCCACTCAATCTGCATGCCCATAATACGCGTGTAGAAATCCACCGCGGCTTCTAGCGGCTGTACAAATAGCGCAACATGACGTATGCCGACCATGCCGGATGGTGGTTGCATCATTGGGTAGCCCCTGTCGCTTTCACTGCAAAATCATGCGTAATGTCAACCGACTTGCTCAACATAATTGACGCTGAGCAATATTTTTCTGCTGATAATTTCACTGCGCGCTCCACTTGTACTAGGTTTAAATTATCGCCAGTGATCACAAAATGCACATGGATTTTGGTAAACACTTTAGGCACTTCATCAGCACGCTCAGCTGTAATTTCCGCTACACAATCCACAATAGGCTGACGCGCTTTTTTAAGGATAGTCACCACATCAAACGAAGTGCACGCGCCCATACCAATCAGCAGCATTTCCATGGGGCGCATACCAATATTGCGGCCACCATTTTCTGGCGCACCGTCTAACACTACGGCGTGACCTGTCTCCGATTCACCAACAAATGCCACGCCTTCTACCCATTTAATTCTTACTTGCATATTAATTCCTTATTACTCATCACTTGTTACTTTTCGCTTGCCATAAATCATCAGTTTCTAGGCTAGATAAGGCTTCTAGCTTAAAAGCGTACTCTCTAAATGCATCAAATAAAGGTAGTTAGCGCCTATAAAATGCATATGTTGGAATGCAGTGCTAGGCGCACGGAACGCAGCGACGAGATAGGACTCGTAGTCCATCGAGGAAGTGAGTACCGCGCAACAAAGCAATGCGTCCAAAAGATCATTTTATTTAACGTCTAGTAACTCTACGTCGAAAATCAAAGTAGCATTCGGCGGAATCACACCACCCGCACCACGTGCACCATAACCCATTTCTGCTGGGATAATTAAAGTACGTTTGCCGCCTATTTTCATGCCAGCAAAGCCTTCATCCCAACCTTGTATCACTTGACCACCGCCTAAAAAGAAGTTGAACGGCTCTTTTCTATCCACACTGCTGTCAAATTTTTTGCCTTTTTTATCTTCCGCAGATGCGTCATACAACCAGCCGGTGTAGTGTACCGTCACGTTAAAGCCAATCTCAGCCTCACGGCCAGTGCCTACTTGTGTGTCAATTTTTTGAAGTTCGGTGATTGCTGCAGTCATTGCTGGTGCTCCCTGTTGGTTATCTGTTTTTGAGGTGGATTCTGCTTGGCAGCCTGTTACGGTGAATAACAACGCTACGCATAAGCAGCTTAATGCTTTACTGTCGATCAGTGTCATAAGCCTTTTCACTCTAATTTAAGCAATCTATTATCATACTTTAATTTGCATATTTTAATTAAGACTATCCATGCAAAAATAAATGCGATGTATGACTTATTTAACAGGCATAAAAAAAGGTGTCGCAAGCGACACCTTTTCAACAATCTAACAATATCTAGCGATATTATTTAGATAGACGGCGTCTTGCAACACCGAAGAAACCTAAACCACTGGCAAACAACCAAGCTGCTGCTGGTAATGGTACTGGTGATGGACCATTTACGTAACTGTCGCTGCCCTCATTTGCATAGCCTTGCAAATGCAAACCTATACGTAAACCACCATCACTTAACAATGCATTAATATCAGCATTAGGATCAAGCACAGCACTTAGTATCAAATATTCACCGATATTAATTCCATTAGATGCGCCCCCATTTCTATCAGCATCAGCATCTGTTGTGAACGAAATTAAGTTACCTTCCGGAAAATTTTGACTGCTATCTGCATCGCCGGTGAAAGCTACAACGCCACCTTGACCAGTTTGATCTAAGTCAGCAAATAAATTTTCACCTAAGAAGTCAAAGTAAATGTGTCCTATAAACACATCCACACCACCCGCTAAATTGCTAATTTTGAAATCGACGTTGCTTCCTACTTGCGTTACATCTAGCTGTAATTGTGCACTAACATCAACCTCATTTGCATTTACACCGGTAAAACTGTATGTCACCGCACTTGCTGAAAGTGCAGCAAACAACATAGGTACTGCAACAGCCCCTACAAGTAATTTTTTCAACATGATTATCTCCTCTTTACACTTAAACGATTGAATGGATTAAATATTGTAATAATTAACCCTGCGTTACTGGTATTCAACTACTTATTTTTATATCTATTAATCTCGAGTTTATACTGTAGTCTTTGAGACTTTTACTCTCAATAGCCCTATTGGGCTAACCTTAGGTTTGCAAATAAATAATAGATACACGCGTATAAAAAATATCTAGTTACGCTCTAATGGCCGCTACAAATCACACTAGTTACTAGTGTATGCTTATGCATTTTTTATACAATAGTCCAAACGTACTATAAAAAATAGCACCTGCTTAATAGTAGGAAATTGGCGCTTATTCTGCTATGGCGCGCATCAGTGCATCTTGCGCCGTGCGACTTAAATAAGCTTTTGCATCATTGACCATCATCACCATGATAAGTCGTTGATTTTTTTTATTAATTAAATAGCCTGCAATACTACTCACCCCATCCAAAGAGCCGGTTTTTAAGTGCGCACGTCCTTGCATGGAGCTACTACTTAAGCGATTTTTTGCCGTACCGTCCAAGCCTATGATTGATAACGAGGACATGAATTCTGGCATGACTGGACTGGCATATGCCATTACCAATATTTGCCCAAGTTGTTGCGCTGTGACGCGGCCGCTTCTTGATAGCCCAGAACCATTATCCATTACTAGATTATCTATGGTTAAACCATGCTGCATTAGACTTTGTTTGATGACAGTTGCACCTTCAGCTTCAATCGCTGGTATGCCATTTTTTTCGGCTGCCAGCGTCAGCAATAATTGCCGCGCCATTAAGTTATTGCTCCACTTGTTGATGTCGCGTATGACATCGCCCAAGGCTGATGACTGATGCGTCATGACTAGCGTTGCATTCTCTGGCTTAGCCTTAACCACTAAACGCCCATTAAACGTGCCACCTAGCTGTGCCCATAATTTTTTAAAGCTATAAAAAGCATAGTGAGTGTCATCCAGCACACTCAATTCCATGTAGCGCACGTCACAGGCGGACGGTAAAGTGCCATCAAACGTGACCTGTACATTTTCACCAAGCGGTTTAACGACATAGCGCAAATCTTGCCGCCAGTTATCGCAAGCCCCAGCTTTGACTTGCATGCGATTGATTATCTTAATTTGCGGTAATTCAAATTCTTGATTAATCGTCACCGCACCGTTTTCTGCAGCAAACTTAAAGCTGGTATGGCGACCATTCACCAGAAAAGCGCTGGGCATGGCGTTATACGCACGCCAGATTTCGTCATCAAAGGGCTGCTTGGCTTGGGTTTGCTCAGCAAAGTGCGTTTTATCAATGATAAAGTCACCCTTAACTTGCGTAATGCCCGCTTGCTGCAGCGCCATCAATAAGCGCCAAAATCGCGCTGCATCAAAGCTGGGGTCGCCGTAGCCCTTTAAGATCAAATTGCCGTACAGCTCACCCTGCTTTACTTCACCGTCGCGATACACCTCAGTTTTCCAGCGATAGGCTGGCGTCAATATATCCAGTGCAGCAAAGGTGGTCACCAACTTCATTAAGCTGGCTGGGTTCATCGCTTTTGTAGCGTTGTGGCTAATAGTTGGTGTTGCGCTATCCACCGGCTGCACATAAATCGAAACATTACTTTGCGGAATACCCGCTTGAGCAAGGGCTGCGACAACAGATGCTGGCAACTCCGCGTGCGCTGCTAGACTGAATGCTAATAATGACAAAAAGCAGAGTAGTAGCTTCATAGGCTGGCTTCAATCGCGCGTTTAGTCTGCGCTATCATCCAATCAATTTCTTGTTCAGTAATGGTATAAGGCGGCATCCAGTAGACGGTGTTGCCTATGGGTCTTAACAGCAAGCCATGATTGAGTGCAGCTGCATAACAATCGCGGGCAAACGTTGGGTTTTGTGTCATGACATCAAAGGCAAATATCATGCCTTGGTGGCGTAGATGTTGAATCGGCAAGTGAGTAAGTACTTGCATTTTATTGACTATGGTCTGACTTAACACTTGGTTATGTTGTATCACGTGGTCAGCTGCAAAAATAGCCAAAGTCGCCAACGCCGCACTACAAGCTAAGGGATTACCAGTGTAGCTATGGCTATGCAAAAAGCCTTTGGTGGTGCGGTCATCATAAAACGCTTGGTAAATACTGTCTTTAGTCAGCACCACCGACAATGGCAAATAGCCACCGGTAATGCCTTTGGATAAACATATAAAATCGGGGCGGCAATCTTGCGCTTTAATACACTGATCAGCCGTGCATGCGTGATCACACGCAGTAAAACTGGCAAACATCGTGCCGGTGCGACCAAAGCCGACCGCAATTTCATCAGCTATTAAATGCACTTGGTACTGCGTGCAAATGTCACGCGCGCGTTTTAAATACGCCTGATGGTACATGCCCATACCGGCTGCGCATTGTACCAGCGGCTCAATAATAAACGCTGCCAACTCTTCATGATGCGCAGCGACATAGGTTTCCAGCGCATCAGCACAGCGCAGCGCAAACTGCTCAGCTGATTCACCAGATTCAGCCAACCTAGCATCTGGGCTAGGCATTTGCGCACTTTGCATGAGTAACGGCGCATAAGTGTCTTTAAAAATCGCGACGTCGGTCACTCCCAACGCACCCAAGGTTTCACCGTGATAACTATTTTGCAGGCTGATAAACTTGGTTTTGTTAGGCTGACCACTATTGCGCCAATAATGAAAACTCATTTTGAGCGCAATTTCCGTGGCACTGGCGCCATCACTGGCATAAAAGGCATGGCCTAAGCCGGTGAGCTTAGCCAACTGCTCTGATAGTTCCACCACCGGCGCGTGGGTAAACCCCGCCAGCATCACATGCTCTAAAGTATCCAATTGTTGCTTAATCGCGTCTTTAATACGCGGATTATTGTGCCCAAACAAATTCACCCACCAACTGCTGACCGCATCTAAATAGCGCTTGCCAGCTGTGTCATACAGCCACACGCCCTCGCCGCGCGCAATCGCTATTAGTGGATAGCTTTCATGTTGTTTCATCTGCGTGCATGGGTGCCACACGGCCTGCAAGCTGCGTTGCAATAAGTCGGAACTGCTTCGGGTATTTTCAATCATGCCAAATTGTACGATGTTTTAAGCAACAGTTTTAAGCAAAATAGCGTGTTCATTGTCGGTTTAGTCTAAAATCTTGTTTTATCACTATGTTTACGTTTGTATGCAAAAAACCCGCCGCCATTTAGAGCTATTAGCGCCTGCCAAAAATGCTGAGTTTGGCATAGAAGCCATCAACCATGGGGCCGATGCGGTGTACATTGGCGGCCCAGCCTTTGGTGCGCGCGCCAAAGCACCCAACACGGTGGCGGATATTGCGCGCTTGGTCAAACATGCGCATAAGTATCATGCCGAAGTGTTTGTGGCGCTGAATACCATTTTTCATGACAACGAACTCGAAGGCGTGCGTCAGTTGGTGCATCAACTGTACAATGCCGAAGTGGACGCAGTGATTGTGCAAGACATGGGCTTGCTGGAATTGGAGTTGCCGCCAATCCAATTGCACGCCAGCACGCAGACCGATATTCGCACGGTAGAAAAAGCACAGTTTTTAGACCAAGTCGGCTTTAGCCAAATCGTCTTGGCGCGCGAGCTGGATATCCCCACCATTCAAAAAATTGCTCAAGCCACCACTTGTAACTTGGAATATTTTATTCACGGCGCCTTATGTGTAGCGTTTAGCGGCCAATGCTTTATCAGCCATGCCCATACCGGGCGCAGTGCCAACCGAGGTGAGTGCTCGCAGGAATGCCGTTTACCCTACACTTTGGAAGACCAAAAAGGTCGCATCATTGGTAAAGACAAACACTTTTTATCGATGAAAGACAACGACCAGAGCGCCAACTTACGCGCCTTGATTGATGCTGGGGTCAGCAGCTTTAAGATAGAAGGTCGCTATAAAGATTTGCCCTATGTGAAGAATGCCACCGCACATTACCGCCAACTGCTGGATGAAATTTTAGAGCACTACCCTGAATATCAAGCCTCCTCTGCTGGCAAAACCACTTATACCTTTACGCCGCAACCCGAAAAAACCTTTAACCGTAGCGCGACAGATTATTTTGCTAATGGTAGACAAGCCGATATTGGTGCGTTTGATACACCTAAATTCTCTGGAGAAGAGCTCGGCAAAGTCAGCAAAGTAGGTAAAGATTTTATTGAAGTGGCGACGGAGGTTGAATTGCACAATGGCGACGGCGTGTGCTTTTTTGATGTGCATAAGGAGTTGGTGGGCTTACGCGTCAACACGGTGCAACACACCTCAATGCATAGCCAGCGTATCTTCCCGAACGAGATGCCTGCGGATATTCGCAACAATACTTTAATTTACAGAAACCGCGACCATGCGTTTATGCGCTTGCTGGAGAAAGACTCTGCCTCCCGCAAAATAGCGGTGGAAATGATTTTTGCGGAAACGCAAACCGGCTTTGCCTTAAGCGTGACCGATACTGCCGGCTATAGTGCAACCGCACAATTTGCTGCAGAAAAACAAGCGGCCAATG
>DASWSZ010000162.1:0-21751 GCA_036402395.1 Methylophilus sp. | reverse complement strand
GAGATTTATGCCCCCTCGATTACTGAGAAATCAGACAAAGTGAAGGAGCAAGAGGCCAGTGTATTAGTGCTGAACAGAAATAAAAACCTCAGCAGATTTTTAGAAGCTAGCTGCGATTGCGTGTAATTGCGTTGCGCTTGCAAGCGCGCTGTATGAGCCGTAAGTCATTGCTTTAATTGATTAGCGTCATCAGAGTTACTGGGTAGTATGGTAATCTGCTTAAGTAATGATGTTGAAGCAAGTTTGGTTTAAGTGAAGTTAATTAAACTAAATTTAGCTAGCTGAATATAAAAAGAGGATGGCATTCGCCACCCTCTCGGTGCTACTTCCCTACTATTTATTTACTCAATCGCAAGTTGTGGGCGACCTGCTTCAGGCCAATCCAAGTGGAAGAACTGACCACGCGGTTGATCTTTACGCTCATAAGTATGCGCGCCAAAGTAGTCGCGCTGACCTTGCAATAAGTTAGCTGGCAAATCTGCACTACGGTAGCCGTCATAGTAGGCCAACGCTGCTGCAAAGCCTTGTGCTGGAATGCCATTGGTGACTGCCAAGGCAATCACTTTACGCCAACCGGCTTGACCGTCATTCATCGAGTTAGTGAAATACGGGTCTAACATTAAGTTTTTCAAACGTGAATTCAATGCATACGCATCCGTGATTTTTTGCAAGAAACGGGCGCGGATAATACAACCACCACGCCAGATTTGGGCAATTTCACCAAAATTCAATTTCCAGTTATACGCCACTTGCGCTTTGTCCATCAATTGGAAACCTTGCGCGTACGCACAGATTTTTGAGCAATACAGCGCATTTTTAATGGCTTCGATAATCGCTGCTTTGTCAGTTTCTTTCACTAGCACAGGGCCTTTTAGAATTTTGCTGGCTTCTACACGCTCTTCTTTTAAGCTGGATAACGCACGCGCATATACCGCAGCAGCAATTGCGTTGGCCGGTGCGCCTAATTCAAGGGCGTTGGCAGCCGTCCATTGGCCTGTGCCTTTTTGACCAGCAGTATCCAAGATTTGGTCAACCAAGAAACCTTTACCTTCTGGGTCTTTTTGTTGCAAGATGTCGGCAGTAATTTCAATCAAGAAGCTAGATAACTCACCTTTGTTCCACTCGGCAAATACTTTACCAATTTCGTCCGCTGGCATGCCTAGCAAGTTTTTCATTAACCAGTAAGCTTCGCAAATCAATTGCATGTCGATATATTCAATACCGTTGTGCACCATTTTAACGTAGTGACCAGCCCCATCTGGGCCGATATATTCTGCGCATGAGAAGCCGCCTTCCACTGGCTTACCAGGTACGCCGCCTTCCATAGGTTCACCCGTTACTGGGTCGACTTTAGCGGCAATGTCGCGCCAGATAGGCTCTAAGCTAGCCCATGCTCTACGGGTGCCTGATGGCATCAGTGATGGGCCGAAACGTGCGCCCGTTTCGCCTCCAGAAACACCAGAACCAATGAATTCGATGCCTTTAGCCACTAACTCTTTTTCGCGGCGGATGGTGTCTGTCCATAATGAGTTGCCGCCATCAATAATGATGTCGCCTTGCTCTAGGAAGGGTAATAAGGCGTTAATGGTGACGTCAGTTGCGCTACCGGCTTTCACCAGTAAAATGATTTTGCGTGGGCGTTTGATGCTTAATACGAAAGAGGCTAGATCAGCATGGCCAACCACATTTTCATGGGAAGGCTCATTTTTTTTGCACTCTTCGATAAAGTTCACCATCTTTTTTGGGTCACGGTTATAGACCGCGATGGTATAGCCGTGGTCGGCAATGTTAAGGGCAAGGTTTTGCCCCATTACGGCTAGGCCAACTAGGCCTATGTCTGCGTTTTTTGTGGTCATGCTGTTCTCTTTCTTTAAGCGCTTAAATGGGTAATTTAAATTCAAAAATGGGGCTTTGGCTTGTGGCTAAAGCTCGCTACTACTTTACATCTACTGCTAAAAAATCGTGTAGCCAAATTACTTAAGGGTGCGGCCAAACATTTGTAAAGCCAGTTGATAACCTGTCATGGCTAATTGAGGGTCGTAGCGTTCGCCTTCGTCACGCATAAAGGCGTGCTGACCATTAAACTCATGCCAAGTGAACGTTAAATTGGCTTCGGTCAGTTTTTGGTAGACTAAGCTACGGCCTGCGGTTGGAATATGGTTGTCTTGCTTGCCCCACAGCATCATTAGCTCGCCTTGAATATCGGCAAGACGTTCCATACTGTGCTGGTTGGGTTGGTTCGGGATGACATTGGTATGTAAATCGGTGGCGTAAAAACAGGCGGTCGCTTTGACTTCTGGTTGCAAAGCGGCGCGGAATGCTAAATGACCACCAATGCAAAAGCCCATGGCACCTAAGTTGCCATCGTACCAATCTTGCTGGTTTAAGAATTCAATCATGGCGCGATTGTCGGTGTCGTAGCCTTGTACATCTTTAGCGGCTTTATCGGCATTGCCTTTGTCGCGGCCAGCATCGTCATAGCCTAATACGGTGCCAATAGGGTTGTGTTCATGGAACACTTCTGGCACTAATACTGCGTAGCCTTGGCCTGCCATGATTTTGGCAGCACGTTCAATCGGACCTGTTTGCTGGAAAATCTCAGAATAAAACAATATGGCGGGGACTTTTTTATCATGCGCAGGGCGGTGAATATAGGTGCGCATGACGCCAGTAGGGGTGGGCAAATCGGCAATATGGGTTTTGATCAACATGCTTTTGATCCAGAATGAAGGTTAATAAACGCAATATTTTACAGTGCTTTAGAGGTGTATTCATCTTAAAACAGCAATATAGTGACAATTTTTACAAAATTGCGCAATTCAGTGGTGCGTAAGAATCTTTTTTTGAATCTCTTGTCTGTCATCAGTACTCAATTGATTGGAGTGTAGGATGCGACATCTAATAAGTTATGTGTTGGCGGTATTTGCGCTACCGCTTTATGCAGAGCCAGCGGCAGAGCTGGTCTATCAGTTAAAAGGTTCAGTGGCTAAAGTGCATGTGGCTACTAAAACCGGCGGCCATGGCGTAGGCACGGGGGTGGTGGTGGGTAAAGATTTAGTGGCTACTAATTGTCATATTTTGGCCAATGCCACCGGTGTCAATATCACTAAGTTTGGTGACAGCTTTGCCCCAGTCGGCCTCAAAGCAGATTGGGCGCACGATGTATGCATCTTGCGTTTTCAGTACTTGGATTTGAAGCCAGTGGAGCTGGGTGATTCTGAGCAATTGCAGTATGAACAAAGCATGTTCTCCATAGGCTTTCCCGGCGGGCCGCCCAAACCACAAACCACTTACGGCAAAATTAAAGCGCTGTATCCTATGGATGACAGTGCCATTGTGCGCACCGACGCTTCATTTGTGATGGGCGCCAGTGGTAGCCCAGTGTTTGACGAGGCGGGTAAGTTAATTGCCATTAGCACCTTTAAAAGCCCAGGCCGCGGAGCTTACTTTTATAATATTCCGGTTAAATGGGTCAAAGCCTTGCTGGATGCCCCCGAAGTCACCAGCTTAGCTTCTGAAGGCACACCGTTTTGGGATGCGCCCAATGAGTTACGACCCTACTTTATGCAAGTAGTATTGCCGTACCAAACGGGCGTATGGCCTGAGCTGCAACGCATTGCCGCAGAGTGGGTGGCGAAAGAGCCGAATACCGCAGAAGCACATTATTACTTAGGGGTTGCCCATGCTAACCAAGGCCGCGATGCGCAGGCCATGCAAGCATTTCAACGCGCTTTGGCGTTACAGTCTCAGCACACCGGCAGTTTAATTGCTATGGGATTATTGGCGAATAAAGCGGGCAAGCAGGCAGAAGTCGAACGTATTCATACCGCACTGAAAGCGATTGATGTGGATGCCAGTGCAGAGTTAACGGCCAAAATAGCTGAGCCTAAGCCTCAGTAATCGCTGCTGCGACCTGTGGAGTAGCCTGCGGGTACGTCCAGTTGCCATTCGCCACAGTCGTTGCATCGATGGTCATGCATGGTCGGACTTAACAGCAGGTTGGTGCTATTACAGAACTTGCAGTGCGCAGGCTCTACCGTGTCGGTTTTATGGTGTTGCTCGTGATGTTCCGTCGCTACTTTGGTGCTGCCTAAGCCGTACTTGTTATCCATGGCGCGCTCCTTTCTGAAAGGGATGTTCCATTTAAAGCCTGAGTGTTTAAGTTACGCTTTTTAAGCCTTGGCGACAAGTGCTGATTACAGCGATGCTGTTACTTTTGTGCGACCTGAGCCTTGCAACCAGTGTAGGCAGTGTTATCGCCATCGTTTAACGTGGTTTGCGCGTTGTTGATGACTAAAGTAATCACACCAGACGCGTAGCGATTTTTGTCGCTATCCGATTGCGTCAAGTTGACTTCATGATCGGGATAAATCAGCCATGCATCTTTACCTTGGTTAAGCATGCGCACAAAAAAGCGTTTATTGCCTTCACAGACATATTCCACCGCATTTTCAGGGTTTTTTGAACGCTCTTGTGTCTTATTGTTAAAGGGATCAAGCACATTAAGTTTGCTGCAGGCGCTGATCAAGCTGCTAGCAGCCACTAACAATACAGCTAATTTCATTGGGGTCATGCGAAATCCTAGTCAATATTAAACGTGAGTAAATATGTAATCATTTTGCCAGCGTATGCGCGTACTCACAACGCAAACTTGTTTAAGTGCGATAACCAGCGCGGGTTAGTCGGTCTGTAATCGCCGCCCAGTCTGCAAGTGCGGGCGGCAATTCTATCAATAGCTCTTGTTTACCTAGATGATCTAACTTGTGTAATGCATCATACAGCGCTTCTGCCGCTAATGCTGGTTGTGGTGGTATTCGTAGATAGTCACATTTAGGAGCCTCACCCTCACCTATCAAAAGTGCTGCGCAGTGTGGGTGTTCACTGACATATTGCATGAGAGCAGTACGGTCATTAAATAATTGCGTAGGCGTGAGCGGTGAATAATGTAATAAATGTTGGCCGGGCGCTTTCGGGGTATGGCTAGGTGTGGTGAGCGCAGCTTTGCCAGCAATCGCGGTAATCGCGGCCTCAGTAATCATGCCGTGGCGTAATAATTGCCACTCGTCATTGTGCACACTGACGATGGTGGATTCGATGCCGACCTGACAGGCGCCGCCATCCAGCACGGCCACAGCCTCACCTAAACCAGTCTCCACATGGTCGGCCGTAGTGGGGCTCAGTTGTGTGTATTTGTTGGCAGACGGCGCTGCCAAGCTCAGCCCGCTTTGTTGCAATAAGGCCAATGCCAGTGGATGCGCGGGTACGCGCAATGCCACAGTAGGTTCCCCCGCCCGCACAATGCTGGACACTCGAGGCTTGGCTGGCAATACTAAGGTAAACGGCCCAGGCCAAAATGCTTGGGCCAATGTTTGCGCAAGCGGTGGAAACTCTGCTGCCCAGTCTAGCACTTGCTGGCTGCTGGCAATGTGCACAATTAGGGGATTGTTGGCGGGGCGTTGTTTAATGGTGTAAATCTGCTGCAAAGCAGCGTCATTGTTGGCATCGGCCGCAAGCCCATAGACCGTTTCGGTCGGAATCGCCACTACTTCCCCCCGTTGCAGTCTTTCAATCGCCTGTTCTAAAGTAATCCGCATGCAAGCTAGATGCCATTTATTAAAAAACGCTAGTTTACTACTGATGAGTGGCTTACGCTAAAATGGCGCTTTTATTAAGGATGCATATGAGTCAAATTATTGTAGAAAACAATCCATCACAAACCAAGCTGGATAGCTTAGGTGTTAGCAAATGGGCGACTTGGCAAAAAGAAGTGTCTACTTTTCCGTGGACATTTTTAGAGCAAGAAATTGCTTACATTTTAGAAGGTGAATGCGTGATTACGCCAGAAGGCGGCAGCCCAGTGACCTTTGGTAAAGGCGATTTGGTAACGTTTCCGGCGGGCATGAAGGCTAGCTGGGAAGTGAAGCAGCCGCTGCATAAACATTACAAACTAGATGGCAATATCATTTCGCAATCGTTTAGACGCATAAAAGCGGCGTTGAAGTTATAAGTAAATTCAGCCGGCTTTTCTAAACGTTAAGTTATAGCGAAGCGCGCCCAAGCTGGCATGGTGATGCAGTTTTAATGGCTTAATGCCATGAAAATGCAGTCGTGCTACGCCACCCCATACCACTACGTCGCCGTGGTGTAAGGTTAAATTAATCGGCTTATTTTGACGTTTGGCGCCACCAAACTGAAAGATGGCAGGGATGCCCAGTGAAACTGAAACGATGGGCTGGCTAAAATCCAGTTCATCTTTGTCTTGGTGCAAGCCCATGCGCGCACCCACTTGATATTGATTAATAATACAGGCATCGGGGACAAAATTAACAAAACCTACTTGCGCCGCCGCTAGGTCTGCTAATCTCAGAAAGCTATCAGGCAAACTAGGCCAAGGCAAGCCGTTGCTAGGGTTAAGGGCTGTATAGCGGTAGCCTTTAGCGTCACTGACCCAGCCCAAGCTACCACAATTGGTAATCGCTGCCGACATGGTGCATCCCATCGGTGTCATCATCTGGCGCGGCGGTGAGGTGATTAGTATGCTGTGCAAATCTGCCACCAGTTGTGTTTCATCGGCCAATGCAAACCCCGCTAATAAATAAGCATCTGTAGTGATAGGTGTTGCTTGGGTGCTTAATTGAGTCAATAAATCCATGGCTTGCTGCAATCGTTGGTAAAAATTTTGTGTGGTCAGTCAACACATTTAATGTAAAAATTCCATCATGAATCACCCTAAAGACATCAGATTACAATTGCAAGCCGCCACCACGTTCTTACGTCAGCAAGACGAAGACTGGGCACAATTAGTGGCCAGCGTAGGCGATTGCGCACTGACGCTTAAGCCTGAACGTGACCCGTATGAGGCCTTAGTGCGCGCGGTGGCCTATCAACAGCTGAGCACCAAAGCGGGTGACGCCATTATGCGTAAGTTGGTCAGCCATTTTGGCGGAGCGTTCCCGCCACCTTCACAATTAATTGCAGCAGAGTTTGACGCCTTACGCGCCTGTGGTTTTTCTGGCAGAAAAGTCGAGACTATTCTAGGCATTGCGCAAGGCGCGCTCAGTGGCTTAGTGCCTACGGGCGAGCAAGCTGAGCATATGAGTGACGAGGCGTTGATCGCGCAACTGGTCACCTTAAAAGGCATAGGGCGCTGGACAGTGGAAATGATGTTGATATTTACCTTGCAACGTTTAGATGTGTTGCCAGTAGACGATTTTGGCGTGCGTGAGGGCTACAAGCGCTTGAAATCATTAGAACTAGCCCCTACGCCCAAAGCATTGGCGCTGATAGGCGAAGCGTGGCAGCCCTATCGCACAGCTGCGGCTTGGTACTTGTGGCGCGTACCTAAGTAGTGTTTTATATAAGAGGTTAGTGCGCCTAATCTATATCGGCAGAGTCACACTAGGTCAACGACGACTCATCGGCATGCTTGCACATGCTTACTGCCTTATTCTCTGCACTAACGCTTGTAGTTTACACAATTAAAGCTTAAAGCCGGCTGGCTTTGTGCCTGATTTTGCGCTTTTAAATTTATAATGGCCACATGCAGACCTTTATCGCTCAACTCCTCAGTCGTCATCAGTTCGCTTTTACCAAATTACTGGCATTTAGAATTCAAATGGTGCTGGCCTACCAAATCATGGCGGTGGTGGTGGGTTGGCATATGTATGAACTTACGCATGACCCATTAGCGCTGGGGCTGATAGGCTTGGCGGAAGTCATTCCTTATTTTTGCAGTGCGCTATTTGCCGGACATGCGGTGGACCATTACTACTCACGCCGTGCGTTTGGCATGCTAGCAGCGGCCTTGTTATGTCTCAATGCATTGACGCTCACTTGCGTATCTATGGGCTGGCTGGCTGGTAACCCCAGCGTATGGATTTATAGCTCAATTGCCTTTACCGGCATTGCCCGCGCTTTTATTGCGCCCAGTTATACCACCTTATTTGCCATTATCGTGCCGCGTGAAAGTTATGCTAAAGCCACTGGTATAGGCAGTTCTATTTTTCAAACTGGGCTGGTGTTAGGGCCGGCCATAGGTGGCTTGCTAGTCGGCTTTGTTAGCAAAAGTGCGGCATACGCCTTAGCGACTGCCTTATGTGCCGGTGCATTGGCAGCCATGACCATGCTGAAAATTAAAGAGCCGCCTGCGGTAGAGAGCCCACCAGTATTTGCCAGCATAGGACAAGGCTTGCGTTTTGTGTGGGGTAATCAGATTGTATTTGGTGCACAAATGCTGGATATGTTTGCCGTATTGTTTGGCGGCGCGGTGGCGTTGTTGCCAGCGTTTATACAAGATGTTTATCAGATGGGGCCGGAAGGCTTGGGCATATTGCGTGCATCGCCTGCGGTGGGCGCCATTGTCACTGGCTTGTGGTTGACAAGGCACCCGCTGAATCGCCATGCTGGGCGCTGGTTGTTGGGCGCGGTGGCTGGCTTTGGGGTATGTATGATTGGCTTTGCGTTGACCACATATTTTTGGCTGGCGGCCTTGTTATTGCTAGTGTCTGGGGTGCTTGATGGCATTTCTGTGGTCATGCGCCAAACCATTTTACAGCTGGCCACACCCGACCATATGCGCGGTCGCGTGTCGTCCATCAACGGCATTTTTATAGGCTCATCCAATGAGTTGGGGGCGTTTGAATCCGGTGTAGCAGCACGTTTATTGGGCTTGGTGCCTTCGGTGATTTTTGGCGGCCTAATGACGATAGGCATTGTTGGTATCACCGCTAAATTAGCGCCTAAGCTACGTGATTTAGAATTGGATCAGCTTAAATAACCATGCGTGATTTAGACGCCTTGTTTGCAGCGTTGGCCAAGTCTAGTTTTAGGGCGGGCTTTACATTAAATGCACGCGACTTCAAGTATCTGCAAGAAAAAGGCATGTCCGAAGTACTAAATCATGCCGAAGATTTTATTCGCCAACGCTTAGCGCCTGCAGAGATTGCTAATGAAGGCAAGCAAACGCCTATGCGCGGTCACCCCGTATTTGTGGCGCAGCATGCCACTGCGTGCTGTTGCCGCGGCTGTTTACAAAAGTGGCATGCAATTCCACAAGGGCAGCCATTAAGCTTGGAACAGCAAGCTTATATTGTGGTGGTGTTAGAACGTTGGCTAATTGCCAAGCTGGTACCAGACTTATAAGCCCAAGCTTACAAATTCAATACTTACACATGTGCACGTATAAAACTTAGTACCAGCGGCAAAGCAATCGCACTCAGCACACCGTTGAGCCCCATCGCCATGCTGGCGTAAATACCTGCTTCTTCGTTCACGCTAAATGCACGGGTAATGCCTAAGCCATGCGCACCTACGCCAATGGCTGTGCCGCGTATCCACCAGCGTTGTATTTTGAGCGCGTTTAAAATATACGGTGCCAATATGGCGCCCAACATGCCGGTAATCACGGTAAATACGGCGGTGAGCGTGGGGGAAACATTAATGCGTTCGGCAATACCCATGGCAATGGGTGCGGTGACGGATTTAGCGTACATGCTGCCAATAATATTGTCGCCCGCGCCCATCCAAGTGGCAATAGCTACCGCGCTAGCAATGGAGGCTGAGCTACCTACGATCATGGCCAGCACGATAGGAATCAGTTTGCCGCGCATATTTTTTAAGCCGTGATAAATCGGAATCGCCAACGCTACCGTGGCAGTGCCTAGCAAAAAGTGAATAAATTGTGCGCCTTCAAAATATTTGGCGTAGGGCATGTCCAGCATCACAATGATGACGCTGGTGACGATCACAGACACGGCGACTGGATTGACCAAAGGGTTGCGATTGGTCTTAACGTACAGCATATAGCCCAATTGGTAGCTGGCCAGCGTAAGCACCAAAGCAAATAGCGGATCGCCCGATAGATAGACCCAAATTTCTGAAATAGGTAAGCGCTCAATCATGCTGCGAGCCTTTATTACGCTTGAGGTAGACTAGCCAACATATTTTAAGCATGACTGCCGTCACCCCAATGGCCAGCACCACGCTGACCAGCAAGGCTAAACTGATTGCCAGTGCATGGGCTTTTAAATCCGGCAAAAACAAAATCACGCCGACTGAAGCGGGTACAAATAATAGCCCTAAATGTTGGCGAAAACTATTGGCGACCAAGTTAAGCGAGGGGTTCACATCACCCTTAAAAAACAAATAAGCGACCAAAAACACCAAGCCCAACACTGGCCCGGGAATGTTAGGCATAAAAAACTTGGAGACCAATTCCCCCAAGCCTTGCCATAAAAATAACTGGACTAAACCCTCTATCATGCGCAGGCATCTCAATACTAAAGTTTTAAATTAGCACAATTTCATTTGCAAGTTATTATTGCAGGGTCGTTTAGTGAAAATTTTGTTAAATAATTGCGCGCAAACTGCACAGATGTCGGCACTGTAAAAGTGCAATGGCATGCAACATGCTAAAATGCGCGCTAGCCTTAGATATTGAATGATGAAAGTCCTACATGCCGGTAACCCCTATCAGCGCTACAGAAACAACACTGCGTGAACTGCTCGCCCAACGTATCCTAATTTTAGACGGTGCCATGGGCACTATGATTCAGCAATACAAGCTCACCGAAGCCGATTATCGCGGCACGCGTTTTGTGGATTTTAAGGCGCCACAAGGCCAGCGCGAGCTGTTTGTTAAGGGCAATAACGAGCTACTCACGCTCACCCAGCCGCACGTGATACAGGAAATACACGAGCAATATTTAGCCGCTGGTGCTGATATTATCGAAACTAATACCTTTGGTGCCACCAGCGTGGCGCAAGACGATTACCACATGGCGCATTTGGTGTACGAGATGAACGTACAAGCGGCCAAGCTAGCCAAAGCTGCCTGCCAAAAATACAGCACACCCGATAAGCCGCGCTTTGTGGCTGGTGCATTAGGCCCCACCCCCAAAACTGCCAGTATTTCGCCAGATGTGAATGACCCGGCAGCGCGTAACGTGACGTTCGACCAGTTGGTGAGTGCTTACTTAGAACAAACGCGCGCGCTGGTAGAAGGTGGTGCGGATATCTTAATGGTAGAAACCATTTTTGATACGCTGAATTGTAAGGCGGCCTTATTTGCCATTGATAGCTTTTTTGAGGAGGCGGGCTATACCCTGCCGCTGATGATTTCCGGCACGGTAACTGATGCCTCTGGCCGTATTTTGTCTGGTCAAACGGTTACTGCGTTTTGGCACTCGGTGCGTCATGCCAAGCCGCTCACCATCGGCCTCAATTGCGCGCTGGGTGCCACGCTCATGCGGCCGTATGCCGAAGAGCTTTCCAAAGTGGCCGATACTTTTGTCTGCATTTACCCGAATGCTGGCTTGCCTAACCCAATGAGTGATACTGGCTTTGACGAAACACCGGATGTGACATCTAGCTTGGTCAAAGAGTTTGCCTTAAGCGGCTTTATCAATATTGCTGGTGGCTGTTGTGGAACTACGCCTAGTCATATTAATGCCATTTATGAGGCCATTAAAGACTTGCCGCCACGTGTAGTGCCCACTCAAATACCTGTCACCAAGTTATCTGGTTTAGAGCCATTTATCATTGATGACCAATCGCTGTTTGTCAACGTAGGTGAGCGTACCAATGTGACCGGCTCTAAAGCGTTTGCGCGTTTGATTATCAACGAGCAATACGAAGAAGCGCTGAGTGTGGCGCGTCAACAAGTGGAAAATGGCGCGCAAGTCATCGACATTAACATGGACGAAGGCATGTTGGATGCCTTGAAAGCCATGACGCATTTTTTAAACTTGATTGCCTCCGAGCCTGATATTGCCCGTGTGCCGATTATGATCGACTCCTCCAAATGGAGCGTGATTGAAGCTGGCCTGAAATGTGTGCAAGGCAAAGCCATCGTCAATTCTATTTCCATGAAAGAAGGCGAAGCCGAGTTTTTACGCCAAGCCAAGTTGTGCCGCCGCTATGGTGCCGCCGTCATTGTCATGGCGTTTGACGAAAAAGGCCAGGCCGATACCTATCAGCGCAAGATAGAAATTTGCAAGCGCGCCTATGATTTATTGGTCAGCACAGGCTTCCCTGCGGAAGACATTATTTTCGACCCCAATATTTTCGCCATTGCCACTGGCATTGAAGAGCATAACAACTACGCGGTAGACTTTATTGAGGCCACGCGCTGGATTAAGCAACACTTACCTTATGCCAAAATTTCTGGCGGTGTGTCGAATGTGAGCTTTAGTTTCCGCGGCAATGATCCGGCACGTGAAGCCATCCATACCGTGTTTTTATACCACGCCATTCAAGCGGGTATGACCATGGGTATTGTGAATGCCGGCATGATGGGCGTGTATGATGACTTGGCGCCAGAGCTCAAAGAGCGTGTGGAAGATGTGGTGCTGAATCGTAGAGCAGATGCTACTGAGCGCATGATTGAGTTTGCTGGCACGCTGGTGGCCGGTGGTAAAAAAGAAGAAGCCACGCTGGCTTGGCGCGGCACGCCTGAACAGCCGGTCACAGTGAATAAGCGTTTGGAATATGCGCTGGTGCATGGCATTACCGAGTTTATTGTGGAAGATACCGAAGAAGCGCGCGCCGCCGTTGCGCAATCTGGTGGTCGGCCGATTCATGTCATCGAAGGGCCACTGATGGATGGCATGAATGTGGTGGGCGATTTGTTTGGCCAAGGCAAAATGTTTTTACCGCAAGTGGTGAAATCTGCCCGTGTCATGAAATCGGCCGTAGCGCATTTAATCCCGTTTATTGAAGAAGAAAAAGCACGGGAAGAAGCCCGCACCGGCGTGGTGGCTAAACCTAAGGGAAAAGTCGTGATCGCCACCGTCAAAGGTGATGTGCATGACATTGGCAAAAATATTGTGTCTGTGGTGCTGCAATGCAACAACTTTGAAGTGGTAAATATGGGCGTGATGGTGCCAGCGGCTGAAATTTTAGCCATGGCCAAAGCCGAAAACGCAGACATCATCGGTTTGTCTGGTTTGATTACGCCCTCGTTAGAAGAAATGGCCTATATCGCCAAAGAAATGCAGCGCGATCCGCATTTTCAAGGCTTGCAAACGCCGCTACTGATTGGTGGCGCCACCACATCGCGCGCGCATACTGCGGTGAAAATCGCACCGCATTATGACGGCCCAGTGATTTATGTGCCGGATGCATCACGCTCTGTGTCGGTGATGCAAAACCTGCTCACGCCAGAAACGCGCGGCGCTTATTTGGCAGAAATTCAAGCCGATTACCAAAAAGCAAGGCAGCAGCATGCCAATAAAAAAGGCACGCCTATGCTGACGATTCAGCAAGCGCGCGCCAATAAAGCCAAGTTACATTTTGCTGATGACCAAGCGCCGGTGAAGCCTAAGTTTATTGGCCGCCGCGTGTTTAAAAATATTGATTTAAGCTTGATTGCGCACTACATCGATTGGGCGCCGTTCTTTCAAACATGGGATTTGGCCGGCAGTTATCCTGCCATTTTGACCGATGAAGTAGTGGGCGATGCTGCCACAAAAGTGTTTGCCGAAGCGCAAGCCATGTTGAAGAAAATCATCGAAGGCCGCTGGCTCACTGCCAATGGCGTGATTGCCCTGATGCCCGCCAATAGCGTGCATGACGACGACATTGAGATTTACACCGACGAGACGCGCAGCCAGGTGGCATTTACTTACTACGGCATGCGCCAACAAACGGTCAAGCCTGTCATCCACGGCATCGCTAGACCTAATCAATGCTTGGCCGATTTTATTGCGCCTAAAGGTACACCGGATTACATTGGGCTATTTGCAGTGACCGCCGGTTTAGGTACCGAGAAAATTGAAAAACGCTTTGCAGATGATCATGATGACTACAGCGGCATAATGTTTAAATCATTGGCAGACCGTTTGGCAGAAGCCTTTGCCGAATATATGCATGAACGCATCCGTACCGATTTTTGGGGTTATCAAGCAGATGAAAAGCTGGAGGTTGACGCGTTGATTAAAGAGCAATACCAAGGTATACGCCCAGCGCCGGGTTACCCCGCTTGCCCAGACCACACCGTCAAGGCGGATATGTTTAAGCTATTGCAGTGTGATGAAATAGGCATGACCTTAACCGACTCCTTCGCCATGATGCCCGCTGCCGCGGTATCAGGCTTTTATTTTGCCCACCCAGAGGCTAAATACTTTAGTGTGGATAAAATTGGTATGGATCAACTAGAAGATATGGCAAAACGACGCGGTTTGGATAGTGCTTATTTAGAACGTTGGTTAGCCCCTAATTTAGCTTAAAGAATATTGATATGCACATACACATTTTAGGCATCTGCGGTACGTTTATGGGCGGCATTGCGGTGCTGGCAAAGGCCGCTGGTCACACCGTCACCGGTTGCGATGCCAACGTTTACCCACCGATGAGTACACAATTGGAAGCGCAAGGCATACAGTTGATGGAAGGGTTTTCGCCTGAGCAAACCAAGTTAAACCCTGATATCTATGTGATAGGTAATGTGGTCTCACGCGGGAATCCATTGATGGAAGCCATTTTAAACCAAGGCTTGCCGTATATTTCGGGGCCACAATGGTTGGCTGAGAATGTGCTGCAAGGCAAGTGGGTGATGGCGGTCGCCGGTACACATGGCAAAACTACCACTAGCTCGATGTTGGCATGGATATTAGAATTTGCCGGATTAGCGCCAGGCTTTTTGATTGGTGGCGTGCCGGAGAATTTTGGCGTGTCTGCGCGTTTGCCGCAAATCTCGCCTAACGATAGCCATTTTAAAAAACAACAAGCTTTGGATGAAACTAATAAGTATAATCCACAAATCAGTAGTGCCAACAAAGAGGATGTTTGCTCACCATTCTTTGTGATTGAAGCAGACGAGTATGACACCGCCTTTTTCGATAAGCGTTCAAAATTTGTGCATTACCGCCCGCGCACGGCCATTTTAAATAATCTGGAGTATGACCATGCGGATATTTTTGAAGATTTAGCCGCGATTGAAAAACAGTTTCACCATTTGGTACGCACCGTACCGCAACAAGGCTTGGTGGTGCGTAACGGCAAAGAGGCCAGTTTGCAACGTGTGATTGATAAAGGCTGCTGGACGCCGGTAGAGCAATTTGGCACCGATGCCGATTGGCAGGCGACCCATGCCAACGGAGATGGTCATTTTGATGTGCTGTATCAAGGTCGATTACAAGGCCGCGTGACTTGGGATTTGCTGGGCGAACATAACCGTATGAACGCCTTGGCTTGCATAGCGGCAGCGCGGCATGCCGGTGTGGCCATTGCCACCAGCATAGAAGCTTTGGGTGCGTTTAAAAATGTGAAGCGCCGTATGGAAACCAAAGGCGTGGTGAACAACATCACGTTGTACGATGACTTTGCCCATCATCCGACCGCCATTACCACCACGTTAGCAGGGCTGCGTCATAAAGTGGGTAATGCGCGTATTATTGCGGTACTTGAGCCTAGAAGTAACACCATGAAATTGGGCGTGATGAAAGACGCGTTGCCTGCAAGCCTAAAAGAGGCCGATGTGGTGTTTTGCTATGGCGCCAATTTGGGCTGGGATGCGGCCGAAGCACTCAAGCCCATAGCAGGCAAGGCGCAGACCTATGATGACCTCACCCAAATGGTAGTAGCCATTGCCCATGTAGCCCAAGCCGGTGACCATATTTTGGTAATGAGCAATGGTGGCTTTGGCGGCGTGCACCAAAAAATATTAGACCAACTTAACTAAGGGCGCATACCATTGGCACGTACTACGTCAATCCAAACTAGCCGCGCCAAAGTGGGCTTATGGCAGCAGTTGAAGCCCAATAGTGCGTTGACGGTGGCGATTTGGGTGTCAGTGATTGTGCATTTGGTGTTGCTCAGTATCAAGTTTCAGCCAGAACTGAAAAAACTCAAAGACAATATCCCGACATTGGAAGTGATGTTGGTCAACGCCAAAACCAAGGACGCGCCACAAAAAGCCGATGTATTCGCGCAGGCTAATTTAGACCGCGGTGGTAATACGGATGCTGACCGCAAAATGAAAACGGCCTTGCCAACCGAAAAACAGCATGTGCAAGATGTGCAGTTAGAACCCAAAGCGGCTGCACAAAGCGCAGCCAGAGCCGCCAAGTTACAAGCACAAGCATCTAAAGAGCAAAAGCGTATTGCCGAGCTAGAAAAGCAGGCTGAAGAGCTGATGACACAAATTAAAGCTTTGCAAACTGTGGATTCTGCGCCTACCCAACATGCCGCAGCGGCAGATCCTGATGTAGGCCAGCTTAAAAATAAGCTCAACAAACCGCTGGATATGCAAGATTTGATCGCCTCGGCCAAAGAAATGGACAGGTTGGAAGCGCTGATTGCTAAGCAGCAGGATGATTTGCAAAAGCGACCTAAGCGTAAGTTTATGGGCGCACGCGCGCAAGAGTATCGCTTTGCTACGTATATAGAAGCCTGGCGACAAAAAGTGGAGCGCATTGGTAACCTTAATTACCCACAAGCAGCCCGAGATCAAAAACTGTATGGGCGATTACAAATGACAGTGGCGATTAAAGCGGATGGGTCGATAGAATTTATGCGTGTAGAAAAGACCTCGGGTCATCCCTTGTTGGATGAAGCCGCCAAGAAAATTGTGAGATTGTCGGCACCTTTTGCGGTGTTTCCGGCGGATATTAAAAAGGATACGGACATTTTAGAATTGACCAGGACTTGGACGTTTACGCAAGAAGACGCCCTCTCCACTGAGTAGTTTGCTTGAAAACAGCATTACTCGGCGTCAGTTTAGGCTCGCCGTACTCAATGTACTGTCTTCGCCTTGCTTTCTTGATGATTGCTGTCTTGAAGCAAACTTGAATATAAAATTCAGAGGCAAAAAGTGATAAGTTTAATTAAGTAAACATTAACAGCTAAATCACCTCACTCATGTGGCTAGCAAATTGCATTTTTAAAAGCTCATTTATAAAGTAAAACCCTAGGAAATCATGACCGCTCACTTTAAACACCACGTATTTTTTTGCTTAAACCAACGCCCAGATGGCGAAGCCTGCTGCCAAGACAAAGGAGCAGAAGCGGCGTTTGATTATATGAAATCGCGTGTAAAAAAACTGAGCTTAAATGGTGAAGGCAAAGTCCGCATTAACCGCGCTGGTTGCTTAGACCGATGTGCGCAAGGGCCGCTGATGGTGGTCTACCCCGAGGCGGTGTGGTACACCTTTATTGACCATGAAGACATCGATGAGATTATCGAAAGCCATTTGATTAACGACAAAGTAGTGCAGCGACTGGTGATTGAGTAAGCGTGTTACTGGCATAGTTAGCTAAAGTAATGCTAGAGTGAACACTCACTAGCGTGTTTGGCAGCTAACTAGCTAAAGCGCATGCAATATGCGCTTTAATTTTTTCTTGTAGCTTCTGTAACAACTTGTCCGTCATGGGCGTAGTCTTACCCGCGTTTACCGCTTCTCCCCAATGGCTATTGGGAAAATGCTTATCGCTTTCAAAACGCGGCACCACATGCCAATGTAAGTGCGGTGTTTTATTGCCTAGGCTGGCAAGGTTTATTTTATCTGGCTGAATGACTTCTCTTAATGCGGTTTCTACCGCAAACACCACTTTCATCATGCGTGCGCGGTCAGCAGGCGCCAAGTCTGACATTTCTTTAGTATGCGCTAACAACTCAACGCGGCAATACGCCGGATAGTCTTGGTCGTTAAGTAGCACTACGCGACAAAAGTCGTCCTGCCACAATGCAGTATGCGCGGTGGGTTGGCAAAGCGGGCAGGTTGATGTGTTCATTAGGATATCCTGATGCGTCATTACCGCTTACGCGAGAGTGACGGTTATGAAGCTGCCAGCATGCGATCTAGCGTGAGCTTTGCTAGCGCAGCTTCATGCGCTGGCACCGTAATTTGATTGACGATATTGCCATTCACCAAGTTTTCTAGGCACCAGGCCAAATGTTGCGGGTCTATGCGCGCCATGGTGGAGCACTCACACACCACATGGCTCATAAACTGCACATGCTTGCCTTGTGGTTTCATTTGCTCGGCCAAGCGCGTTACCAAGTTAAGCTCTGTGCCCACCAGCCATTTGGTATTGGGTGCCGCTTCACTCACCGTTTTTAAAATATATTCGGTCGAGCCGACAAAATCAGAATTTAAACACACTTCAAACGGCGCTTCTGGGTGCGAAATGACGTGGCCATCCGGGTGCAGCTTTTTGAAGTGCTCAATATTTTGCGGGCGGAACATTTGATGCACCGCGCAATGGCCTTTCCATAATAGGATTTTGGCATTGTGAATTTGCTCAACGGTTAAACCACCCAATGGTTGGTCTGGGTCCCAAACGGGCATTTGCTCTAGCGGAATACCCATTTTGTGACCGCTCCAACGTCCCAAGTTTTGATCCGGGAAGAACAACACTTTTTCGCGTTGATTAAAGCTCCACTCTAGAATTTTTGGTGCATTGGTGCTGGTACAGACGATGCCTCCATGCTCGCCGCAAAACGCTTTTAAATCGGCCGCCGAGTTAATGTAAGTGACTGGCGTGATGGTTTCGTCAAAGTTGAGTACTTTACTCAGCTCACGATAACTGCGTTCTACCTTGGCTAAGTTGGCCATGTCGGCCATGGAGCAGCCGGCCGCTAAGTCTGGCAAAATCACAATTTGCTCAGGACGGCTTAAAATATCCGCCACTTCAGCCATAAAATGCACACCCAAAAACACGATAAATTCAGCGTCTAGGCTTTCGCAATATTTCGACAACTTAAGCGAATCACCTGTGAAATCAGCATGGCGATAGACGCTTTCATGCTGGTAATGATGACCCAAAATCACCAAGCGTTTGCCTAGCTTTTCGCGCGCCGCTAAAATGCGCGCTTGGCAGTCTTCGTCTTGAGCGGCTTGAAATTTCTCAAATTTAATGGGAACAGATTGCATAGCAGCAGTACCTTAAGAATAGGGCTAACTAAAACAACTATTTTATAACGTTATGTAGCGCAGTGACAGTACATTCTTGATGTGGCTAGCCGCCGTTTCATTAAACGTTGGTTTATGCCTACACTAGGGTGCATGCAAGGCTTATCAATACAAAATACGCGGGTTGTCGTTAAGGTTAAGTTCGTAAGTTTGATGGGTTTGTTGGCTAAAGGCGGGTATTTCATGCGCCGGAATGGCTTTGCTGTAAATCCAGCCTTGCACACTATAGATGTAATTGGTGGGCATTTTGCGCAGCTGCTCTTCAGATTCTATGCCTTCCACCACCACCTTAACGTCTAAGGATTGGGCCAAATTGAAGATGACTTGCATGATTTTGCAGCCTTTGTCTGTCGCCAATGCGACGACAAAGCTGCGGTCAATTTTTAAGCAATCTAAATCATATTTATAAAGGTGTGATAAAGAAGAATAGCCTATGCCAAAGTCATCAATATAGACCTTGGCACCTGCGGCGTGGACTTGATGGGCAACGGCATGGATGCGCTCAAAGCTGCCGACAAACGACTTTTCACTGACTTCAATTGAAATGCGGCCTTGCGCACGTGCTAGGTAGGTCATCAAAGTGGCAAACGCCTCTACGTCATTTAAGGTGTCCGCTGTCACGTTGATAGTGAACGACACGTCAACATCCAATGCTTGCCATGCTTTATCTTGCGCTAGCGCGGTTTGCACCACCCATAAATCTAGGCTGCGCAACAAGCCGGCTTCCTCCAGCCAAGGTAAAAAATGATTGGGATAAATAGTGTTGCCGTCATGGTCTGTGGCGCGAATCAGCGCCTCGCAACCAATAAACTTGCCAGTAAATGGGCAAATATGCGGCTGATATTCTAAATAAAACGCCATTTCACTGAGTTTTTGTACTTGTTGCCCCTGCTTAATTTGTTGGCTACGCAACAAATGCGCTTGCTGGATGGGGTTATAAGTGTATAACGCGGCTTCTTCATGAAATTGGGTGTAAGTGGTGTTGAGTGATTTGAGATTAATTTGTTTGCTTAGATTGCCATGTTTATCGATGTAGCGGATAAACGGATAATACAAGCACATGCCCAGCATAATATTCAAGATTTGCAGTGCCACCGCCGCTGAGTTCATGTCAGAGGCCAAATAAGCGTTAATGCCTATCGGCAAGTTTAGATCTAACTTTGCGGTCGCCACGCTGACGACTTGTAGCTCTACCGCTATATAACTGATGGCCAAATTGAGCAGGGGCGCGGCAATAAACGGGATGAGTAATCTGGGATTTAAAATAATGGGTAAGCCAAACAGCAGCAGTTCATTGACGTTAAACAGGCCGATGGGAATGCTGGCAAACGCCAGTAAACGCAAGGTTTTGTTTTTGCAAAACAGCAAGGTGGCTAACAGCAGCGAAAAAGTAGCGCCGCTACCGCCTATAAATACAAAGGACCCCAGAAACGCGGCATTGGGTACAAAGCTAGAGCCAGCTTGCGCCGCCTCGTTTAATTGCGTCATCAAGCCTTGCAATACATTGGCGCCATGGATGCCTAAAAACCACAGCACCGAGTTTAAGCTGACATATAAGGCGCCACTGGCGTGCGGATAAGCGTGCGGGTTGATATGAGGGGAAAACGGCACTTGGATGGCGGTGTTTAGTTGAAAGCCTAACTGTATGACTAAGGTAAGCAATACTGAAACCAAGGCGCTGGGTATCACTAGGTTGAGTGCGCTTTTGACGGAGTAGCCAGCTAAGCTGCCCTTAGATAATTGTGTCCAGCGGTATTGATAGAGTTTGGCTAATATGGGCAACACCATGAGCGGCAGCGCGATGGCCACCAGCGGCAAAAAGGCATCACTTTTAATCTCATGCATCGCAAACAAGGCTTGCACTTGGTACACATAGGCTGGGCAGAGCAAGGCCATTGGTAACAGCGTCAGGCGCTTTTTGATGGCCAGCACATAGCCAATCGCGCCTGCCATTAACATGGGGATAATGCTGAGTAGCACTTCGTGCAGGGTGTAAAATAGTTGCGCCAGTACTGGGGCGACGGCGAGCAGCTGTAGCACCGCGGCGATGGTAAATAAAATGGAATGCAGTAACAGGCAGGGGAGTAGCCAAACCATGCCTTCGCGGATGGCGCGGAAGGTGTTTTGATCAGCAATGGCATTCAATTTTGCGAATGCCGGCTCAACAAAAAGGGAGGTCAGGCTGCTTAGGTTTTTATGCATGGTATGCCAACCTCTAAGGATGTAGTGCACCTTAGGAGTTGTAGCTAGATTTCAGCCAAAAATCAACCATACTTAATTGGTGAATTAATATCGTATAAATTAAGTGTGAGTAATATTAAAAGGCGCATTGAAGCCTATTCTGACTGATCTGGCTGGCGCTAGGCAGACAATTGGCTAGCTGTATAGGCTAAAGGACTAAGCCGTGGCGCTCACCCAATAACTTGATTGCATTCACATTCGTCCACGAAAATACACGGGTTGCAGCTTCACGCCAATCTACCCACTCGTAACGCGTGTGCTCATTTGGGGCCAGTTGAACAGCTAGGCTGCTAGGTAAAGTTAAGCCAAATAGATGCTCAGTATTTTCAGTGACGCCAGGCGCGTAACGGTGGCGCCAATGTGGATAAATTTCGTAGACATGGCTGGTGTGCCAATCTTGCAGATCAAACGACAGCGCGTTTAAGCCAGTTTCTTCTTGCACTTCACGAATCGCTGTTTGCCATGGTGTTTCATCGCCCTCCACGCTGCCGGTGACAGATTGCCAATAGCCTACTTTGTCCGCCCTCTCCATGATGAGTACTTGTAAATCAAGGGTATGAATCAGCACCAGTGCTGAGATCGGCGTTTTATACATACAA
>DASWSZ010000161.1:0-8157 GCA_036402395.1 Methylophilus sp. | reverse complement strand
ATAGGCCACCAAAGCATAGGCGGCAGCATGCGATTTATTAAAGCCGTAGCCGGCAAATTTTTCCAGCAAGTCAAATAACTCGTTGGCTTGTTTTTCGTTGAGACCATTTTTTTGCGCACCTTCGTTAAAAATGGCACGCTGCGCGACCATTTCTTCCGGCTTTTTCTTACCCATGGCGCGCCGTAGCAAATCAGCGCCGCCTAAGCTGTACCCTGCCACCACTTGCGCAATCTGCATCACCTGCTCTTGATACACGGCAATGCCATAGGTTTCTTTCAGTATCGCTTCTGTGGCCGGATGCGGATATTCCACACGTTGCAAACCATGTTTACGCCGACAGAAATCTGGAATCAAATCCATAGGGCCGGGGCGATACAAAGCCACCAGCGCAATAATGTCTTCAAAACAGTCTGGTTTGGCCTGCTTCAGCATGTCCTTCATGCCGCGCGACTCTAGCTGGAACACCGCTGTGGTATTGGAGGTTTTGAGTAAGTGATAACTTTTTTTATCATCTAGCGGCAAAGTTTCGAAACTCAGCGGCGCTAATCCGGCTTCGGCACGTTGCACATTGGCATTTTCTAAAGCCAAATCCAAAATGGTCAGCGTGCGTAAGCCTAAAAAGTCAAACTTGACCAAGCCAACCGCTTCCACATCGTCTTTGTCGTATTGACTGACTAAGCTATCGCCATTGGGCTGACAATAAATCGGTGAATAATCTGAAATTTTACCGGGTGCAATCAATACGCCGCCAGCATGCATGCCAACGTTTCTGACCAAGCCTTCTAAGCGCAGCGCCAGTTCCAGCAAGTGCGCCACTTCTTCTTCTTTTTCGCGGCGTTCTTGTAGTTGTGGTTCTTTTTCTAAAGCTGATTCCAGCGTAATGCCCAGCTCTAACGGAATCAGTTTCGCAATGCCATCGACAAAATTAAAGGGTAAATCTAGCACACGGCCTACATCACGGATAACCGCTTTGGCTGCCATAGTACCGAAGGTGGCAATTTGCGACACCGACGCCAACCCGTATTTTTGCTTAACGTAATCAATGACGCGGTCGCGCCCTTCCTGACAAAAGTCAATGTCAAAGTCGGGCATGGAGACGCGGTCTGGGTTTAAAAAACGCTCAAACAGCAAGTTATAACGTAGCGGGTCTAGGTCGGTAATGCCTAAGCTGTATGCCACCAATGAACCAGCACCAGAACCGCGGCCCGGCCCCACTGGCACGCCGTTATTTTTGGCCCAGTTGATAAAGTCGGCCACAATTAAAAAGTAACCAGCAAAACCCATTTGATTGATGATTTTGCATTCAAACGCTAAGCGTTTTTCATAGCTCTCGCGCTTTTGTTCACGCAGTTGCACATCAGGATACAGTGACGCCAACCGCCCCTCTAAACCCAGCTGTGATTGCTGTACTAAATAATCGTCCAAGCCTTCTTGGTTGGGCGTAGGAAAATCCGGTAAGTAATTTTTGCCTAAGGTCAGTGTCAAGTTACAACGCTTGGCGATTTCAACAGAATTGGTTAACGCCTCTGGCATATCGGCAAACAGCGCTTGCATCTCAGCCGCGGTTTTAAAATATTGGGCTGGCGTAAAATGCTTGGCGCGGCGCTTATCCGCCAACATATAGCCTTCAGCAATACAAGTACGCGCTTCGTGCGCCATGAAATCATCTGGCGTAATAAATTGGATAGGATGTGTCGCAACCACTGGCAGCTTGAGCGCATCAGCCACTAGCAAAGTATGGCGTATCAGCTGCTCTTGCTGCGCGTTTTCCTCAGGCGCATGCACACGCTGCACTTCTAAGTAATAACGGTTAGGAAACATGGCCGACCAGCGTGCGGCATGCTGCTTGGCGGCCTCAATATTGTGTTGACTTAAGGCTATACCTACATCGCCTAGTTTGTAGCCAGACAGTAATAACAAACCTTCGTTGGCATGGGCTAGCCATTCTTGTTTTAGTTCGGCGCGCCCGCGGTATTGGTTTTCCAGAAAGGCTTTGCTTAATAACTCGCATAGATTGCGGTAACCAACCAAGTTTTGCACCAGTAGTAAGCCACGGTAGGCTTGATCGCGATTGATAGGATTTTCAATCCACACATCACAACCCACAAGAGGCTTAATGCCAGCACCACGTGCGGCTTTATAAAACTTGATGGCGCCAAACAGATTGCTGAGATCCGTTAAGGCCAGCGCTGGCATAGCCTCTAGCTTTGCCGATTTGACGTAATCGTCGATACGCACCACGCCATCCGCAATGGAGTACTCACTGTGACATCGCAAGTGAACAAACGGGGGAGAACTAGTGGGGAGATCAGATGCTTGCATAGCAATATTTTACCTTTGTCAGGCCACATTAGCATGCAAAAAATAAAAGTTTTTATTTAAATTGTGATTGACAGCACCATCAAAAATAGCGGTTTAAGTGCATGCAAACAGGTCATGCCGTGCAGCAAAGGCATCATAAAAATAGCGTGGAATAGTATTCATCGTGCACTGGGCGGCCATCAGTTACAAGTTCACTAAGGCTATATTACGCCTGTAGTGGCCTTACGATTTTTATGCATCAAGGTGTTTAAATTTAACAGCGTATATCCATGCCCAGTTAATGCACAGCCTTTTTGGTAATCATCAGCTCGCTCACTTTGGCTGCCAGCTCTTCATCTTGCACTGGCTTACCAAAGAAGGCATCTACGCCTATGTCTTTGGCCAGATTTTGATGCTTATCGGCGGTGCGTGAGCTAATCATAATCAACGGTGTCAGCGCGGTGCGCACATCATTGCGGATGTTGCGCGCCAAGCCAAACCCATCCATACGCGGCATTTCAATATCGGTCAAAATCACATCAGGCACGGTATGCTGCAAAATCTGCATGGCATCCATGCCATCTTTGGCAATCAGCACCTCATAACCTTCGCGCTCCATCAAGCGTCCTAGTACTTTACGCATGGTCAGTGAGTCATCCACCACCAATGCTTTTAAACGCTCGACTTTGGCTGTTTCTTGCACGCTGATTTTCACTGCGCCCGCTGCGAACGCTTCACGATTAGCGAGCAACAATGGATTGAGAATAAAAATCACGCTACCGTTACCGGTCACGGTGGCCCCCATCATGCCGGGCACCCTCGCCAGCTCTACACCTATGGGCTTAACGACCACCTCTTGGTTACCTAACATATCGTCCACTTGCATGGCTATGCGGTAAGTACCACTTCTGAGCAGCAATACAGAGGCATAGGGCTGGCCATGCGGTTGCGTGGCTTGATTAAGCAATTTTGCCATCGTATGAATAGGATATTGATGACCGGCCCAAGTGATGGCACCGTCGGCGTAGGCTTGTGCCAATACCTCTGGTTTCACTTTTTGCGCTTGCTCAATCATGCTCACCGAAATGGCATATTGGCTGTGACCACAACGCACCATCAGCACTTGTGCCACAGTCAGCGTCACTGGCAAGTAAATAGAGAAGCGTGTGCCCTCACCTAGCTGGCTGTCTACATCAATACGGCCACCCAAACCAGTCACTTCGCTGCGCACCACATCCAAGCCTACACCGCGACCGGCAATCTGTGTGACTTCGGATGAGGTCGAAAAACCAGGTTCAAAAATAATCGCCATTAAGCTCTGGTCACTGATATCCTCATCGGCACCAATCAACTGCTGCTTGACGGCCACTTCTTTGACTTTTTTCAGTGGAATACCAGCGCCATCATCTTCAATCACGATCTTAATTTCATCGTTTTCGGCACGCACTTTTAAACGTAATTGACCAGCCTCTGTTTTGCCTAGGGCTCGTCTTTCTTCTATGCTTTCCAAGCCGTGGGCGACAGCATTTCTGAGCAAATGCTCTAACGGCGCACCAATTTTATCCAACACGCTGCGGTCAATTTCTGTATGGTCACCTTCAATACTAAAGGTCACAATCTTATTTAGCTCACGTGCAGTTTGCCGCACAATGCGTTCCATACGCTCAGACACTTGGGAGAAAGGCAACATACGCACACCCATCAGCCCTTGCTGCAAATCTCGGTTCATACGCGTTTGTTGCTGCAACGCAGCTTCGGCCTGACCCAAATTCACAATCAAACCTTGTTGTATGGTGTTGATGTCGTTAACGCTCTCCGCCATCATCCGCGTCAATTCTTGCAAGCGGGTAAATCGGTCAAATTCTAATGGGTCAAATTTATCATTCGCCTCTTGCAACAAGGTTAAGCGAGATTGCAACTGGGTATCGGCTTCAATTTCCAACTCGCGCAAATAGCTACGCAAACGCGTGACGCTGTCGGTTAAGTCGTGCGAAGTGGTTTTAAATTCATTCACCTCTTTATCAATGCGTGAACGGATAATAGAAATCTCACCGGCTTCATTAATAAAGCGGTCTAGCGTGTCGGCACGCATACGCACAAACTGCGATTTACGGTTGATAGCCCTAACGTTAGGATGCGCTTCCACTGGTTTGATAAAGGCATCGGGTTCGGCTGGCTCTAGCAAATCATGCTCGGGCGCCACAGGCTTGGCGACCTCAACGGGCAATGCGGGCGGCGCTTGGTTTTGCAGCACCTGCTCTTCATCAAAATAGCCGCCAATGGCGTCTAAATCGGCAAATAGATAATCAAAGGTTTTGGCGTTGGGCTTGGCTTTAATAGCTTGCACAATACGCTCCTCCATATCGTGCACCACATTGCCTAAACTATGGCGGCCAGCCATACGCGCACTGCCTTTTAGTGTATGTAACGCTCGCTGCAAGGCATCTGGATGCTCTACCGATTGTGGATCGGCCTGCCACGCCCTTAGCTCACTGCCTATCAGTGGCAGCAACTCCTCCGCCTCTTCATGGAATAATTCGAGTATGGCGTTGTCGACCAAGATATCGTCAAGGTCAGTTGTCGCTTGTTCGTCACTGCTGGCGGCAACCACCTCGTGTCTTTCATCATTGTACGCTTCAGCCTGTGTAGCCTCTTGCGCGGCTGCTAACTCAGTTTCGACTTCAAGCTCAGGTGTTGCATCTACTTCATGCTCAGGTTCAGCCATAGATGCCATGTTAGCTACTGGCGCTGGTGCTGGTGCTGGTGCTAAAAATACAGCTTCTGCAATTTCAGCACTGGTGCTAGCTTTGCTGGCTGGCTCAGACATTACGCTATCAATGCTAGCTGCCTCATCGCGTAGCGTAGCCACCGCTTTTGCCACTGCGCGCAGTAATGCTTTTTGCGCTTTAGGTTCTTTCTGCTCAGAAATGGCTTGCCACATTTGAGCGATGCTTTTCACCACCTTATTGTAAAGCGTATGGTGCGATGGTGCCCATGCAGTCACTTCGTCCAACCAAAGCTCGGCCGTCCGCCCCAATTCGCCCATAGAGATAAATTCAGACACCAACGCGTTACTGGCCAAGGTATGCAGGGCATGTCTGGCTTTTTGCGATGGCGCCAGCTCACCAGGTAATTGATTCATGGCTGCCAAGTCTTGCTCTAGCGTGGTGATATGCAACATACTTTCGTTCAAGAAGATGCTGTACAACTGACGACTTAACGCGCGCTTGCCACCTATCATCACCACATCATTGCTGGCGGCGGGTTTAGCCTGCTCCTCACCTAGCGTCTGCCAATTGGCAATGCGTGCCAGCCACTGTGTTTGGTCAAAGGTAAGCTGCTGGTGCGTTCTTAAGGTCTCCGCCCACTCTGAAAATGCCACAGAAACTTGTTCTATCTCATTAATTTTATGCGCATTTAGAGGTTGTTGTTGATCGATTGCTTGATTAAGAAAGGTTTCTACTTTGCCGGCGATTTCACCCAATGCAGTCAGGCCTACGGTACGGCCACTGCCTTTTAAGGTATGAAAACTACGTCGCACTTCTATCAACGATTCGTGACTTGGGCTTAATTTAAGTACTTGCAGATTCTCTGCAATACTTGCCAACACTTCTTCAGCTTCAGCCAGATAAATCTCTAACAATTCGGCATCTAGTGCTTTGTCCGTCACTTGTTGCGGCTGGTCTGCTAGCGCAGGCGCAGCTATGCTGTTGTCAATGGCCAGTGCTGCTGGCGGCTGGTCGCTAGGCGTTTCATTGTTTGCCAACGTCGCTTGCATACGTTGCAATGCTGATTGCATGGCGGCTTCATACTCTGGCCGCACTTTGGGCATGCTTTCCGCATACAAGCCCAGCATACTTAAGCTTTCAGCCAACAGTTCAAACTCGCCATGGTTATCTGAAAACTGTGCAGACTGAAATTCTTCTATAAAGCGTTGACTAAATTTAATAATCTGCGTTGGCACGTCACGGTTCAACATATCAAAAATAGCGCCGGCTTCTCTTAAGGGTTTAGCCGTCAGCAGCAAACTAGACTTGTCGGTTGGCTTTCTAAAAAACGCATCCAGCGCCTGCTCAATAATTCTAAGGGATGCTTGTATATGCGCTACCAGCGTTTTGGTGGTATCGCTGTCTAGCTCGCTGCTACGCTCTTGCGCCAACTGGTTGTATTCCGCACCAGAGGCAATTAACTCTAAGCGCTTGATTTGTGATAACAATTTCTGAATTTTATCCGCATCTAAAGCCGAGTACTCTTTAAACGCGGCTTGCAGCAAATGGATGCCGGCTGCAATTTCAATCAAAATCGGGTGGGAGGTAACGCCAGCCCCATCGCGCAAAAAATGCAGTGCTTGCGACAAAGCATGGTACAAATCAAACACCACCACCTGACTGAGTTTGGCTGTATTAGGCTCTTGCTCGGCAAGTATATCGGCGCATCTAGTCACCAATACACTGTCTACCGCAATGGTCATGGGTACGTCTGGGTCTGAGACACCAAAATCTATTTTGTTGGAGAGCTCATTCCATATCTCGCCGACCTCGGCAATCACTTCGGCTAATTGATTAGCCACATCAATTTCTGTGTAATCTAAAATACCAGAACTAAACTGTCCGCCAGTCTGCTCAATATAGCGTGGTAAGTCATAACTATGCTTCACCTTCTGCATATGCTTGCCTTGAGACTCTGCAATGGCCACGTAATACAACATGTCTTTAAGCATATGCGGGTTGACCTTGGCGGCATCGCCTTGCAGCAATTTTAATTCCTGATCAATGATACGGCATAAGCGCTTAGCACCTGGCAACTCAGCAATTTCGGTATTAGCCAAACTTTCGGTAAACGCACTGGCTACCCACCACATCGCTTTAGGTGCGCTGCGCGTCATGGCCTCTGTCACCTTTTCTAAGGCTAGTGTCATGTTTTGTAGCGCGCCAGATTGTTTGGTTTTAAGCCAACCTAAAAACGATTTTTGGTAGAGCGCGCGCTGCTCCACCAATCGTTTGGTATAGTCAATATCGCTTAACTCTATGGCGGGCAAGTCTTTCGGTAGCGCAACATTAGTATCGGGGAAAAACAATTCGCTTTTGTCCAGCGCACTGCCTTGTGCCACCATGATCGGCAATAAGGCATCGTATAATCGCAAGGGAATATCAGCGGCGCCATGCATCAGGCCATCTAAGTAATTTTTTAATGCATGCACTGCATGCACACATTGTGCGATAAGCTCAGGACTCGCTGGCAGCTCATTTTTTTCTAACTTAGCAAAGGTTTTTTCTAACTCGGTACAAAAAAACTTGCAGCCCTCTAAGCCCACCATATCCAGCGCACCACTGGCTTGATAGGCATGCGTTTGGGCAAAGCGCAGCGGTGCCGTTTCGGCAACGGCTGAGCTGAACTGCTGAAGATTCTCTAAAACCGTATTAAGCGATTTATCGATTTCATCTTTAACCCAAGTTAATGGGCCTATATCAAACGCGTCTGACACTGATTAGGTTCCGAATGAGTTATGCAAGTTTAAAACCAGCCACAGATTCACGTAAATCTTTAGCCAAGGTGGTGAGCTGCCCAACAGAGCTGGCTGTCAGCTTGGTACCTTCTGTGGTCTGTGTAGTGATTTCTTGAATGTGCTGCATGTTTTTGGTCACGGTAGACGCGACTTGCGTTTGCGCTTCAGTGGCAGACGAAATCGATTCAATTAAACGCGCCAAGTTATTGGTCACGTTTTCAATCTCTGCCAGTGCGCGACCCGCCGCATCTGACAGTTGCGCCCCTTCCACCACACCTTCGGTGCTTTTCTCCATCGCCGCCACCGCACTGTTGGTATCGGTCTGAATGGTTTTTACAATGGCGCCAATC
>DASWSZ010000160.1:0-4214 GCA_036402395.1 Methylophilus sp. | reverse complement strand
TTTTTAGACAATATTAAAGAGCGCCGCTTTAGCCAAGAAGCGACAGAGCGCTACGGTTTGGCTGTGGCTTATCTACAAAAAAATGATATTGCTAAAGCCAGCCAGCAGATGCAATGGTTAAAAACCAATGCGCCGCCACATGCTTTTTTTGCAACTTTAGAAGCTAAATTAGAATTGGCAAAACGTCAGCCTGAACAAGCCGAGGCCTTGTATGCGCAGGCCTTACGCACTTACCCTACGCACAGGGCGTTAATGTATGGCAATGTAGAGCTTTATTTGCAAACCAAACAGTGGGATAAGGCCATTAAACTCATCAACAGTAAATTGCCTTTGTTTCCGCGTGACGCCTATAGTTATACCTTATTGGCCAAAGCCTACAGCAGCAAAGGCCAAATATTATTAAAACACCAGGCGCAAGCCGAGGCGTATTATCGGCAGTTCGATATAGACCGCGCTGTCGAACAAATGGAATTTGCGGTCAAAGCCAACGATGGCAATTTTTATGAAAAATCCATAGTAGAAGCGCGCTTAAAAGAGTTTAGGCGGCTACAGGATTTTGAAAAAGAACTGAAAGGAAACGCGTGAAACGCAGGGTATTTATACAGTCTTTATTAGGCCTATTGTTGACGCCCATCACCGCCATTGCCGCAGCTTGGAACAAAAGCGCGTTTGAAGCGCAAAAGCTGGAGGAAGCACAGCGCAACTTAGCGGTGAATGCAGAACTGAAAAACCTAGACATTGAGATCGTTGCGCCTGATAGAGCCGAAAATGGCGCAGTGGTGCAAATCGAAGTCAATTGTCGCATCCCCAATGCCGAGGCGATTGCTATATTTGTGGCAGAAAATCCAACACCGCTGATTGCCAACTATATGTTAGGCGCGGGCACGCAATCACATGTAGTGACGCGCATTAAAATGGCGCAAACCTCTGAAGTGAAAGCGGTTGTTAAAGTGGGCGAGCGTTACTTCTTTAACAGCAAGCAGGTGGTGGTGCTGGAAGATGGCTGTGGTGGCTCGGATTCTGATGGAAAATTTGAAAGTAGCATGAAAATGCGCGCCAAGTTAGTGGGTGAGCAAGTGGAAGTGAAGGTGATTATTGTGCACCCGATGACCACCGGACGCAGTAAAAATAGTGCTGGCGACATCATCCCAGCGCATTTTATTCAAGTATTGCAAGCGCGTTTAAATGGCAAGCCAGTGTTAGAAGCACATTACGGCACCGCCATTGCTAAAAATCCTTACCTTACTTTTTACCTGAACGGCGCAACCGTTGGCGATAAAGTCGATGTTTCTTGGGTGGATAACCAAGGTAATCGTGGACAAGGTGAAATTTTAGTCTCACTGTAAAGTTACTTCGCTGTAAATATTAGGCAGGCTTTAAATTTGCTTCGCTTTAAATCTAATATTTTTAATCTAGTTTTTATTTGCACCACTCTGTCACTCAAGTCGTGCGGTAATTCTTAAATTCTCGTTGAAAAACGCGCGATTGCCACCATCTATATATGGCTAATCAATATTATTAGCTCGTATTTTAATTAATTTAATTTATCAAACAAATTAAATTAATTAATTTTACTTAAGATAGCGTTGTCACTAAAATGACGTTATCGAAATTCATTCACTAATCAACCATTTAATCAACAAAGGGAAAACTATGTCACTTATTAACACACAAGTACAACCATTTAAAGCGCAAGCGTTTCACAACGGTAAATTCATTGAAGTGAGCGATGTCAGCATGAAAGGTAAATGGTCTGTGGTGATTTTTATGCCAGCCGCCTTTACATTTAACTGCCCAACCGAAGTTGAAGATGCAGCAGATAACTATGCAGAGTTCCAAAAAGCCGGTGCAGAAGTGTATATCGTTACCACAGATACGCATTTCTCACACAAAGTTTGGCACGAGACTTCACCAGCCGTGGGGAAAGCCAATTTCCCATTAGTGGGTGACCCTACGCACCAATTAACACGTGCGTTTGACGTGCACATTGATGAAGAAGGTTTAGCGTTGCGCGGTACATTTGTGATTAACCCAGAAGGCGTGATCAAAACCGTTGAAATTCACAGCAATGAAATTGCCCGTGATGTGAAAGAAACGCTACGTAAATTGAAAGCGGCACAATTCACAGCGGCCAACCCAGGCCAAGTGTGCCCAGCTAAATGGCAAGAGGGCGCAAAAACATTAACGCCTTCATTAGATTTAGTCGGCAAAATCTAAGCTGACATTCATTTTTGGGCGGTATTGCATGTTTAATTAAACAGTTGCGCAGTACTCATCACCTCGCTGTACTCAATGTACTATCTAGGTGATTGAGTGCTGTGCGCCTAGTACTACCACCCAAAATTGTGAATTTTAATGAGGGCGTATTGCAATTAAGTGTTGCCCAGAAATTAGTATGTATTAACGAATAAAAGCTTTATCCAAAAGATAAGGCTTTTATTTTCCGCGGTAGTTGTCATGCATGTTTTTATCCAAGAGTGGGCATGAGAGCTACATTTAACCGAATGAAGAGAGTGAACATATGGCATTAGAATCTGCAATTAAAACCCAATTACAAACCTATTTAGGCATGTTGCGCGAGCCGATTGTGCTGGCGGCCTCGTTAGATGACAGTGCGGGTGCGCAAGAGATGCGCGAGCTGCTCGAAGAAATTACCAGTATGTCAGACAAAATTTCACTGGTGATGGAAGATGACGCACGTAAACCTTCTTTTGCGGTGAAACGTGCGGCCACACATACGCAAGCAGATAAAGCCGTTGGTGTGCGCTTTGCCGGAATTCCAATGGGGCATGAGTTTACTTCACTAGTATTAGCGCTGTTGCATACTGGCGGTCACCCGATGAAGTTAGACGCTGAAAAAATAGCGCAAATTGCAGCGGTGGAAGGCAGCTTTCATTTTGAAACCTATATTTCACTCAGTTGCCATAACTGCCCGGACGTGGTGCAAGCGATGAATATGATGGCCGTGATTAACCCCAACATTACGCATGTGATGATAGACGGCGCACTGTATCAAGACGAAGTGAAAGCGCGTGAGATTATGTCCGTGCCGACCATTTATTTGAATGGCGAAGTGTTTGGTGCAGGCCGTATGGAGCTGGAAGAAATTCTGGTTAAAATTGATACGGGTGCCACTGCGCGTGAAGCTAAGAAAATTGAAGCCAAAGCACCGTATGATGTATTGGTGGTCGGTGGTGGCCCAGCCGGTGCTTCTGCTGCTATTTATGCGGCGCGTAAGGGCATTAGGACTGGTATCGTGGCTGAGCGTTTTGGTGGCCAAGTGATGGATACGTTGGGTATTGAAAATTTTATCTCAGTCAAAGAAACTGAAGGCCCTAAGCTGGTGGCGGCGCTAGAAGAGCACGTCAAAATGTATGACGTGGATATTATGAATTTGCAACGTGCCAGCGCGATTACCGAGCCGGGCAAACATGGCAATAAAAACACCGATTTGATTGAGATTAAATTGGAAAGCGGCGCGACATTAAGAAGTAAGGCTGTCATTTTAGCCACGGGCGCACGCTGGCGTGAATTGAATGTGCCGGGCGAAAAAGAGTATCGCGGCAAGGGCGTAGCTTATTGCCCGCACTGCGATGGCCCTTTGTTCAAAGGCAAGCCAGTAGCGGTGGTGGGTGGTGGTAATTCTGGCGTAGAAGCGGCGATTGATTTGGCTAACTTTGTCGGCCATGTGACGCTGTTGCAATTTGATACCGAGCTAAAAGCCGATGCCGTGTTGCAGAAAAAATTACGCTCTTTAACTAACGTGACAGTGATTGTTAGCGCGCAGACCACAGAAATTACCGGCGATGGTAACAAAATGAATGGCCTCACCTACACTGACCGCGTGACTGGCGAATCTAAACATTTGGCCTTAGACGGCGTATTTGTGCAAATTGGTTTGTTGCCAAACAGCGATTGGTTGAAAGGCAGCTTGAATTTAAGCAAATTTGGTGAAGTTGAAGTGAATCATCACAATGCAACATCATTACCCGGCGTGTTTGCGGCGGGTGATGTCACCACCACACCTTACAAGCAAATTATTATTGCCATGGGTGAAGGCTCAAAAGCAGCACTGGGTGCGTTTGATTACTTGATCAGACAATAAATATTCATTAAATAGTAGTGATAAAAAAGGCTGAGGTAACTCAGCCTTTTTAGTTTACGATGACGCTTGTTTAATTTAGGCGATTTGCTTAGATTTTCTGCGTTTGCCT
>DASWSZ010000159.1:0-3920 GCA_036402395.1 Methylophilus sp. | reverse complement strand
TCAACAATAAAGAAGTGAATATTCTGATGCAGCGTATTAGCATCGCCTCGAATGAGATACAGGCGCGTAAAGGTGAGTACCTGCCAATTGTGAATTTTGGTGCAGGCATAGACACTGAAAAAGTGGGCCGCTACACGCGTAATGGTGCCGTGGAAGAAAGCCTAGACATCAAAGAAGACAAGGCTTTCCCGGATCCATTAGCCAATTATCAGTTTGGTTTACATGCGTCGTGGGAGTTAGATGTTTGGAAAAAACTCAGGAATGCCACCAAAGTTGCCACCATGGAGTATATGGCGACGATTGAAGGCAAACACTTTCTAGTGACCAACTTGGTCGCGGAAATCGCCAAGAGTTACTACGAACTAATAGCGCTAGATAATCAGCTGGATAATTTGGAACAGAACATTAACATCCAGAAAAATGCGCTTGAAGTGACCAAAGAGCTGCAGAAATATGCCAGAGCAACCTCTTTGGCGGTGAAGCGTTTTGAAGCCGAGGTGAAGAAAAACCAAAGCAAGCAATATGTGATTAAGCAACAGCAAGTGGAGTTGGAAAATCGCATTAACTTCTTGCTAGGCCGCACGCCGCAGCCAATACTAAGAGCATCTGCCGACTTTATGACGATTAAACCTAAGGTCATACAAACTGGTTTACCGGCGGAGTTGCTGGCACACCGGCCGGACATTAGAAAAGCGGAGTTGGAGTTGGCGGCTGCAGATTTAAATATTCAAGTGGCCAAAGCTAATTTTTATCCATCGTTTGCTATCCGGGCTGGCTTAGGGTTCCAAGCGTTTAATCCTAAGTATTTGCTCAATATGCCAGCGTCATTGGCCTACTCGTTGGCTGGTGATGTGATGGCACCGTTGATAAACCGCAACGCCATCACCGCGGTGTATAAAAACGCCAATGCTAGCCAAATACAGGCGGCCTATGATTATGAGCAAACCATTATCAATGCCTATGGTGAGGTGTCTAACCAGCTTTCTAATATTGATAATTTAGAAAAAAACTATCAACTTAAAACGGCACAAGTGGCAGCGCTGACGGAATCAGTCGATGTAGCCAATCAACTGTTTAAATCGGCCAGAGCAGAATACTTAGAGATTTTGCTGACGCAACGTGAAGCACTTGAAGCTAAGAGTGAGTTGATCGAAACCAAACAAAGGCAGATGAGTGCAGTGGTGGCTTTGTATCAAGCATTAGGCGGTGGCTGGCAATAATTACTTTGTTGAGTGTACTTGGCAGTAATACTATGAGGAGTTAGTTGCCTCAACTTAGATGCTGCCAAGATTGGATATTAGGCAGCGCAAACAGCACCAGTGTCAGCTGCCTTTTGTATCGTGGCGGCTACATTAGAGGTGGTTTAAAAAATGTAATTTGAATCCAATCAATGCAGCAAAAATGATAAGTGTTTTTCATTAATACTATACAAACCTATATAGTTCCGGTGTATACTAACCTGTATATATCTGCTGGATATATCTACTTAATCAATGAATGGAGTACACAATGAAATACAGTTTAATGATGGCCGCAATGTTAATGAGCGTAACGTTTAATGCAACCGCTGAAAACGCAAAAACATTGACCGTAAACGAAGAAGTGGCGATTAATGCACCTGCAGCAAAAGTATGGGAAAAAGTAAGTAATTTTAATGACTTAGGTGCTTGGCATCCAGCGGTTAAAACAACAGAAATCATCAAAGGTGAGAACAATCAGTTAGGTGCAGAACGCCTGTTAACCCTTCAAGATGGGGGTACCATTAAAGAAAAATTACTAGGCTACAACGCTAAGCAACACACATTTAAATACTCTATCATCGAAGGCGTATTACCAGTATCCAATTACGTTTCATCTGTGACAGTGAAAGCCACTGGTAAAAATACCAGCTTGGTGATTTGGAACGGCACATTTAAACGTAAAGATTTAGCAGCTACACCGGCTGAAGGTCAAGACGATGCCACTGCAGTCAAAGTGATTACCAGCGTTTATCGTGGCGGTTTGGATAACTTAGAGAAAATTACAGAGTAATTTTTTTCAGAGTTAACGAACAAAAAAGGCGCTTAGGCGCCTTTTATTGTTTTAGGTAATGTAATTGGTTTGCTTTACTTGGCTTACTAGTTCTTGGCTTTTGTATTGCTATTGTAGACATTACTCACATTATTAGGCTGATGCTAGACATCAGGCTATGCTTATAGCGCACGCTTACCAAGCATGCCTTACATCTATATTGCACACCTAAGATAGCTTGCAGCTAGATAGACTTGTAGTTGCAGTGGGTAAATTTGTTAGGACCCGGCATTAGTAAAAGCAGATGTGTGTGTGGCGATGGCTACTGGCACTTATGTGGCGATGAGTAGTGCTCTAGTGACACTTGTTAAAGGTGACTTACTTGGTATTTCCCAAGCGCGTGTTATATCTGAACAAACCATCATTAATATGAAGCAAAACTTAGGCTTTGCATTCGTTTATAATGCGCTTTGTGTACCTTTAGCTGTAGGTATGCTTTATCCATTCACGGGTTGGCTACTTTCCCCAATCATTGCAGCATTAGCAATGGGTTGAGTTCTGTTTCTTTAATAAAGAATGCATTGCGTTTGAGAGGATTTTAGAACTAAGCTCTAAAATATTTCTTTGTACTAAATTGCTTACTTACATAATAAAGAATTGAATGTCCTCTTTGGGCGGTGGATTCAACCGGTCGCTGCAACACATGCGTTAAATCTTATTGCTGGTGTTTCATATTCTAACGTCTTTCTTGGTCGCTCATTTAACAGACGTGCTATCGCATCGAGTTGCTCTTGAGAGTGCACCGAAATGTCAGTGCCACTCGGTAAATACTGTCGAAGCAAACGATTAGTGTTTTCATTACTCCCACGCTGCCAGGGACTACTTGGATCGCAGAAATAAACATCAACATTGGTATGCATCTTAAGGCGCTGATGATCAGCCAATTCTTTACCTCTATCCCACGTTAATGATTTGTATAACTCAGCCGGTAGTTGCTTCGATTGCTTGATGAGTGCTGATACAACGCTCTCGGTGTCTTTGTTCTGTACTTTTACCAACATGACATAGCGTGAATGCCGTTCAACCAATGTCGCGATATAGCTGTTCTTCGAGCCTGCAATCAAATCACCTTCCCAATGACCAGGAATGGCACGGTCTTCAACGGCAGCGGGTCGCTCGCGTATCGACACCATATTGGTAATCTGACCAAGCCCGCTCTGTTTCATGGTTGAATGCTTGGAACGGCGTATCGCACGCTGCGACCTCAAGTACAGTTGCAGTTCCTTTTTAAGTACACCGCGGGCTTGGATGAACAAGCTTCGGTAAATAGTCTCGTGTGACACCTGATTAGATTCTTCTTTTGGATATGCTTTCTTTAACCATCCGGAGATCTGTTCCGGTGACCAATTCAGTTGCAGCTTCGCTGCGACTATCCGACTCAATGTTGGATTGCGGCTAAGCTTACATAGTTTTGGGCGATGGGCTTTACCCCAAGCGGCTTGATCAGCTTGTGTGGCTCGGTAATTATCATAGCCAAGATTGCGATGAATTTCACGACTTATTGTTGATGGTGCACGTCCCAGTTGTTTGGCGATGGTGCGTAAGGACTGCTGAGTAGCTAGTCCTCTGGAAATCTCTTCACGCTCTGAAAGCGTAAGCGCTAATCTTGACCGCTGCTGCACTGGTGGACGGATGCCGCCTGTAGGCGATAATTGACCAAAGATTGATGAGGATGGCCTGTCGAATATACGGCCTATCGCTTTGAGAGATTCGCCACGTTGCCAACGATCCCACATCTCTGATTTCTGTTCTGCTGAATAGTTGATTCGGGTTCTGTATGCCATATCCACTCCATCTTTTATTGATACTATAAAGATACAGTGTTGCGGTGATCAGTTGAATCCACCGCC
>DASWSZ010000158.1:0-4110 GCA_036402395.1 Methylophilus sp. | reverse complement strand
GCACTTTTCTACCCTTTTTAAAATGAAGTGAACATGATTAATAAATTATTTGTATTGATAAGCCTGACCGCATGCGTGTTAGGTGGTTGCCATCAGGCAGAAGAAGCGAAGGAAGCCGTTGTGAAATTGGATGTCACCCATCCTTTAAGCAAAGACACCTTCATTGTGAAAGAGTATGTGAGTCAAATCCATGCCTTTAAGCATATTGAACTTAGAGCGTTAGAGCGCGGCTATTTACAAGATACTTTTGTTGATGAAGGACAGGTGGTGGCCAAAGGCCAACCAATGTTCAAAATCATGCCTAATCTGTATCAGGTAGACCTGCAAAAAGCCAAAGCAGAAGCGGAGATGGTGCGTATAGAGTACCAAAACACCAAAGCTTTGGCCGACAAAAATATTGTTTCACCTAACGAACTGTCGTTGGCCAGAGCTAAGCTTGATAAAGCGGAAGCCGAGGTCAAGCTTGCGCAAACGCATTTAAATTTTACCGACATCAACGCACCATTTAGCGGGGTGATGGACCATTTTAATGTTAGGAATGGCAGCTTAGTGGCAGAGGGGGACTTGCTCACCACCTTATCCGACATCAGTAAAATGTGGGTGTATTTTAATGTGCCCGAAGCTGAATACTTAGATTATAAAACCAATAAAGTAGACAAAGCGCTGGTAAAAGTGCGCCTAAAAATGGCCAATGGTGCCATCTTTAATCAGGATGGCGTCATTGAAACCATCGAGGCCGATTTTGATAATAAAACTGGCAATATCGAATTCCGTGCCGTGTTCCCTAACCCAGATAAACTGCTGCGCCATGGTGAAACTGGCAATATCTTAATTGATATCCCTTACAAAAACGCCATGTTGATTCCACAAAAAGCCACGTTTGAAATCCTAGATAAATCCTATGTTTACGTGGTGAATAAAGACCATCATCTGGAACAACGCTTGATTACCATCGCCGCCGAATTGCCGCATGTCTTTGTAGTGAAGAGTGGTTTAAAAGCCACCGACAACATTCTGCTGGAGGGGCTGCGTAAAGTGCATAACGGTCAAACCATAGACGTCAATGTTAAGTCGCCTGAGCAAGTGCTTTCACAATTAGAACTTCACGCTGAATAGTGAAAGAAGAGAACCCTCATGTTTAATATCTTTATCAAAAGACCGGTGATGGCCATTGTGCTGTCACTCATTATTGTGTTCCTAGGATTTTTATCCATTCGGACACTGCCCACTTCTCAGTTTCCAGACATTGCGCCACCGCGCGTCATTGTATCGTTAGCGTATCCCGGTGCCAGTGCCGATGTCTTGGTGCAATCCTCATTAATTACCATTGAACGTGCCATCAACGGCGTACCCGGCATGAAGTACATTGTGTCGGATGCGACCAGTGCGGGTGAGGCGACCATACAGGTGATTTTTGCTTTGGGCACCGACCCTAACCAAGCCATGATTAACGTCAAAACGCGTTTAGACCAAGTCATGAGCCGCTTGCCTGAGTTAGTACAGCTAGAAGGGGTGGTGGTGGAGCGTGTACAACCCAGCATGCTGATGTACATCAACTTATTTAGCAAAGATAAAAACGCGGATGAAAAGTTTTTGTTTAACTACGCCAACGTCAATGTGATTCCAGAAATCCAGCGCGTCAATGGCATTGCCAGTGCCAAAATTTTAGGTAGCCGGCAATATGCCATGCGCATCTGGTTAAATCCAGACCGTATGCGTGCCTACAAAGTTTCCATTGACGAAGTCATGAAAGCGATTAGTGAGCAAAGTATTATTGGTCGCCCAGGACGTTTAGGCCAAAGCTCTGGCATTGCTGCGCAATCTAAAGAGTATGTACTGATTTATAAAGGCCGCTACAACAAGCCAGAGGAGTATGGCGACATTATTATTCGCGCGAGTTCCGAGGGCGAAATTCTTAAGTTAAAAGACTTGGCTAAGATAGAGTTAGGCAGTGAGTTTTTTGACATTTACTCAAATAAAGACGGTTATCCTTCATCGGCCATTATCCTTAAACAAAACTATGGCAGTAATGCCAGTGAAGTCATAGACCAAGTCAAAGCCAAAATGGAAGAGCTAAAAGGTTCTTTTCCTGCCGGCATGGAGTATGAGATTGACTATGATGTGTCGAAATTCTTGGATGCCTCGATAGAAAAAGTATTACACACCTTGGTAGAGGCGTTCTTGCTGGTGGCTTTGGTGGTGTTTATTTTTCTAGGCGATTGGCGTTCCACCTTAATTCCCATCTTAGCGGTGCCAGTATCGTTGATCGGTACCTTTTTTTGTATGCAGATGTTCGGCATCACTATTAATCTCATTACGCTGTTTGCATTGGTGCTGGCAATCGGCATTGTGGTGGATAACGCGATTGTGGTGGTGGAAGCGGTGCACGCTAAAATGGAAGATGATGCCCATGTCACACCTTATAAAGCCACCCAGTTGGTGTTAGGCGAAATTGGCGGCGCCATTGTTGCCATTACGCTGGTCATGACGGCAGTATTTGTGCCAGTGGCCTTTATGACAGGCCCTGTAGGCGTGTTCTACCGGCAATTCTCCATCACCATGGCAGCCTCAATTGTCATTTCTGGCTTGGTAGCACTGTCACTCACACCTGTGCTATGCGCCATGTTACTTAAAAATAATCATGGTGTAGCGAAACCTACAACGCCGATTAGCTTTTTGATTGACATGTTTAATCGCTGGTTTGAAAGGCTGACAGGTCGCTATACCAATTTACTACGCAAAATTGTCACCTTCCGTTTTGTAACTATCTTGGTGCTGGGTGCGTTTGTGTTTGGTACTTTTTTCATCAATAAAACGCTACCTGCTGGCTTTATTCCGGGTGAAGACCAGGGCCAAATTTACGCCATTATTCAAACACCACCGGGCAGCACATTAGAGGCCACCAATAAGGTAGCGCTCGCCTTACAACAAGCTGCCGAGAAAATTGATGGCATTGAATCAGTGTCATCTTTGGCCGGTTATGAGATATTGACAGAAGGCCGTGGCTCTAATGCCGGTACTTGCTTGATTAACCTAAAAGATTGGTCAAAACGCGATAAATCAGTGCAAGAAATTATTGAAGAGCTGGAGGAAACCACCAAAGACTTTGGTGCCATCGTTGAGTTCTTTGAGCCGCCAGCAGTGCCTGGTTATGGCGCTGCGTCTGGTTTGGCTTTGCGTTTGTTAGACAAAACCGACAACACCGACTATCACGCCTTTGACAAAATCAATCAGGACTTTATGGCGGCATTGGGCAAGCGCAAAGAACTGACCGGTTTGTTCACGTTTTACGCCGCAAATTATCCACAATATGAGCTTGAGATAGATAATAAAGCGGCCATGCAAAAAGGCGTATCCATCGGTAACGCCATGGAAAACCTGAACATTTTAATCGGCAGCACCTATGAGCAAGGCTTTATTCGGTTCAATAACTTCTTCAAAGTCTACACCCAGGCCAGCCCTGAGTTCCGCCGCTATCCTAGTGATGTGCTGAATTACTACGTCAAAAACGATGACGGCGAAATGGTACCGTACTCATCTTTTATGAAAATGAAGAAAAAACAAGGCCCTAACGAGATTACCCGTTATAACTTGTATAACTCAGCCACCATACGCGCCACGCCAGCAAAAGGCTATACCACAGATGATGCCATTAAAGCGGTGCAAGAAGTGGCTAGCGCCACGCTGCCACGCGGCTATGACATAGGTTGGGAAGGCCTGTCTTTTGATGAAGCTAAACGTGGTAATGAAGCGGTGATTATTTTTGCCGTAGTGTTGGTGTTTGTCTACATGGTGTTGGCCGCGCAGTATGAAAGCTTTTTGCTGCCACTTGCGGTGATACTTTCATTACCAGCAGGCGTATTTGGTACTTTCCTGTTGCTGAAAATACTTGGGCTTGCTAACGATATCTATGCGCAGCTGGGGCTGGTCATGTTGGTCGGCTTATTAGGCAAAAATGCGGTGCTGATTGTGGAATTTGCCGTACAAAAACACGAGCAGGGCTTGTCTGTGGCAGAAGCGGCCATTGAAGGCGCTAAAGCACGGTTCAGGCCTATTTTGATGACCTCGTTTGCCTTTATCGCTGGGCTGATTCCATTGGTGGTGGCAACC
>DASWSZ010000157.1:0-7113 GCA_036402395.1 Methylophilus sp. | reverse complement strand
ACTGGGTCTATGATATCGGCACCATGGGTATCCACCAATAGGTCATCCTCTACTTTAAGATGGCCAGCCATATGGGCATAGACGATACGTTCGCCGGGGATTTGTGCTAAAAAAGCCTGGGCATCAAAGCCAAAATTCACGCTGTTAACGTAGATGTTGTTAAGGTCTAAATGCAGCCAGCAGTCAGCTTCTTCCAGTACGGCCTTAAGAAACGTGATTTCATCCATGCTGGAGATGGGCGCGGCCACATAAAACGAGGCATTTTCGATGGCAATGCGTTGGCCTAAGATATCCTGCGTTTGCCGGATGCGCTGCGCTACATAGTGCACAGCCTCTTCAGTAAATGGGATGGGCAATAAATCGTATAAATAACCCGCTTGGCCATTATGAATATCGCTGCAATAGCTTAAGTGCTCGGTGTAAAGTGGGATTTGATGCGTAGCCAAAAACGTTTTGACTTGCTTTAAAAAATTGACATTAAGTGGGTCGGGCCCGCCTAATGACAAGCATAAGCCATGGCAGGCAATAGGATAGCGCTCGACAAACCAAGCTAAATCCCTAGCCGATTTACCGCCCGCGTTGATCCAGTTTTCTGGCGCGATTTCGACAAAATCAATATTGGCAATGCTGGGGTCTTGGTAAAGTTGCTGGATTTGGGGCATCAGCTCGCGCTTTAACCCCAACCCCACGCCTTGTATCTTGGCTAATTGCGCCATGAATAATTACTAATCAATTATTTTTTATCAGCTGCGCAACTACCTTCTTTGCCTTTCATGTCGCCATGGCAACTGCCTTCTTTCATTTTGTCTGCACCACATGAACCTTCACCATGTTTCATATCAGCATTACACTTGCCTTCAGCTTCCTTTTCCATCCCCTCTTTTTTTGCTGCACCACATTTACCAGTGCCGCATTTGCCGTCTTTCATTTTCTCGTGATGATCGGCCACTTGGTAGCCATTAGACAGCGTTTTCATAGCAAATGGATTTTCTGCAGCTTGTAAGCTGGCAGCGCCTAAGCTTAACGCCAATGCACCGCTAACCGCTAACGCTAAAGTAGTTGTTGAAGATTTCATGGTCATTTCCTTTTCAATTTTGGTTAAAGAGTAATAAAGTACTGACGTGTTGTAAGTGTGCACTCACTTAGACTCAGCTTCAAGCGCTTTACCTATGCGTGCTTTGGCCTCAGAAGGCATTTGTATGTTTGTATCCTGTTCAATCGATCGGCTCATACGTGTTAACCCTAGCCGTATCGTCAGCAGTTGCTGCTGAAAACGTCTGCAATATTTACATATTAATAGATGCGCGCGTACTGCAAAACGTTCACGCAGCGTTAACTGACGGTCTAAAGATTGAGACACAAGCTGGCTAGTTTGTTTGCAAGATAACATGCGTGTGATCCCTTTCTTTTGCGATTAGGCGTGTAGCCAGTTGATTTCTAAACATTTTCTGATGCTCATGCGGGCTCTATACAACATCACCCAAGCATTGGTCGTGGTGATGTTGAGTTCCTTACAAATTTCTTCATTATCGGTCTCATGCACATCACGCATCAAAAATAAGGCCGCTAATTTGGCTGGCAATTTGTCCATACAGGTTTGTAACACCGCCAAAAACTGCTTTTGTTGCAAGGCGTCATCCGGTACATCCCAAGCCAAGGGTTTATCCGACCAATGCCCAGCTTCGTCAAAAAACTCATCCATATTGCCGTCTTCATCGTGCATTAAATCGGTGGCCGACACTTCACGGATATTTTTACGCATCACATCAATGATTTTATGTTTAAGGATGCCAGTCAGCCAAGTGCGAGGTGCCGATTGTTGGGCAAAGGTAGGACTTTTAATGGCCGCCATAAAGGTCTCCTGCACAACGTCTTCGGCTAAATGCGGGTCACGCAATCTGGCTAGCGCAAAACGGTAAAGGTAGTCACTGTGTTCGGTCAACCAATCGTGTACGCTAATCTTTTTCATGGCTGGTATTCAATCACGTTAAATAAGATTATGCAATGATGCCGGCTTTTTGTTGCAGCAAGCTTAAATAGTGCTGCGCGTCTAGACCAGTTTGGTTACGCTGTGCTTGCCAAATGGTTTCGCCCAAGCACTCTAAAATAGCATGTTGTGCGTCATGCTCATTTTGATGCTTTATTTTTAGAGTCTCATAGATCTGTTTAATCCCAATCGGCTGATTAATGCTGAGTTGTTCCAAAATAGATAAATGCAAACTCATATGCAAAAACGGGTTGGTTTCACCCATTTCTGGATAGTAGGCTTGCTGCTGAAACTGCTCAGGATGATTGAGTATACTGTGATACTCAGGATGCATATGCATCACCGAAACTGCAATTTTTTCTAGGTCAGTGAGTACTTGCTGCGTGTTGAATTTACGCCACGCCTCAAAAAAGAAACTACGCACTTCGTCACGGCTTGGGTTAAATAAACTCATCACAACTCCTGACTACTGAATAAAGCCAGCACTGCTGAGTACTGTAATAGTGTATTTTCACCCAACATAGACGCAATTTGGCCGTTGCCATAAAAGCCTATGATGGGTAACCGTGGGAAGCGCTTAGTCAGTTGCGCTAAATCTGCATCTTCGCCATTGTAAAAGTAAGGGCCACGTCCCATACAGGAAAAGAATAAAGCAAACTCTGGCGCGTTGCTTAATTGCTGGCTAAGGTGCTGCGCCGTATTGGCGATATCGTCTTGTGCGCTATCAATGTCGCGTATCGCCCATCTGAGCCAATAGCCTTGGGGAATTAGCTGCGATAAAGATAACGTGTGTGTGGTCTCGTGGTCTATCACCACCGTTGCCAATTGGTAATCCCCTTGCGATAACGCGCTTGCCGTTTTGGCATAAGCCACCATCAGTAGATGATAGGGTAAATCAGCACTGTGTTCAGCTAGGCCATTTTGTGATTTGTACGCAGATTGCAGGCTAGTCAGTGCGGCAATATTGGCAACGCTGATTAATTCATTATTAAGACTAGCCGTGACTTTACGCGGACTCGATAGAAACTTAATGCCGTGGCTAGGCGCAATGGCGAGTTGACCATATTGCGTAGCTAATTCGCAATAGCCCTGCGTAATGCCCTTGCCATTTTGCCAAACTGAAAATGGCCCGCGACCAGTAGCGTCGCCTGACACTGCACCAAAGCGCATGGCCGTACTGTGTAACCACTGGCTATTGATGGCGTTAGGTGCTGCAAGTGTAAGTAAGTACTTGCTATCTTCAACATTTTGGCTGCGTGTCGAAAATACTTGCTCAGAAAACACCATGACTGCGGCAGCAGCCCCATCTAACACCCAGTCATCTTCGGTGTAGATACCACTGGCAGAACAGCCCATTACTTGCGTAGAGCTAGCCGCCTTGGCCGCTGCCTTAATAGCAAGTTGAGGTTCTGCAGCAAATTCAGAGGTTAAAAATAACAGTACTTGGCTAGCGGTACTGATGCCCGCTTTATGCATAGCCATGCCTATCGCTTGGGTGATTAACTCGGCACTGGCGCGTGGACCTTTGGCTAAGCCGGTGGCCACTTTAAGCGCGTTAGCCACGCACATGCTCCCCTGCCATTAAATGCGGCGTAGAGATATTTTTATCTGGATATTCGCATAAATCGACTATGCAACACTCGCCACATTTGGGGCTACGCGCGGTACAGGTATAGCGTCCATGCAAAATCAATAAATGGTGCGCGTCTTTTAAGTACGCCTTGGGGATGGTTTTGAGATATTTTTGTTCCACTTGCAGTACGTTTTTACCGGCAGCCAGTTTGGTACGGTTACCTAGGCGAAACAAATGTGTATCCACGGCAATGGTAGGCTGACCAAAGGCGGTATTGAGAATCACATTGGCGGTTTTTCTGCCGACACCGGCCAGTGCTTCTAGCGCTTCGCGCGTATTGGGCACTTCGCCAGCATGTAGTGAGATTAACTGCTCACAACAAGCGATGACGTTTTTGGCTTTGGCATGGTACAAGCCTATGGTTTTAATATAGCTTTCCAAGCCTGCTATGCCCAGCGCCACGATGGCTTGCGGTGTGTTGGCCACTTTAAATAATTTGTTGGTGGCAATGTTGACACCTTTATCGGTGGCCTGCGCAGATAAAATCACCGCGATTAATAATTCAAACGTAGAACTATGCGCTAACTCTGTCGTAGGGTTGGGGATAGCCACACTTAAGCGCTTAAATATGGCCTCACGCTTGTCTGCATTCATGGTTTAAATTAGTGACTGGGTTTTAAAGCAGCCGTGCTGGCAGTGACGGGTTTGGTTTTGCGCAGCTCAGCCCAGTTGCGTAAAGCAATTAAACTGGCCAAGCCCAAGAAAGCACCAGGTGGCAAAATGGCAAGTAAGAACCCGTGGTAATCTGGAATCACCGTCAGAATATAACTTTTAAATTCTGGCCCTAGCGCTAAATCTAGCCCAGAAAACAAGGTGCCTTTGCCGACTACTTCACGTATACCACCTAGCAAGCCTAATACCACTGTCAGCCCTAGCCCCATCATAAAACCATCCCAAATAGCGGGTGCGGGCGCATTTTTAGCTGCAAATGATTCTACCCGCGCCAGCACGATGCAATTGACCACAATGAGCGGAATGAAAATACCCAACACTTTGTGCAATGGTTCGGCAAAGCCATGGATGCCCAAATCGATCATGGTGACCAAGGCGGCAATCACTAAGATAAAAACTGGCACGCGGATTTCATCTGGCACATATTTACGTACCGGCGACACCGCCCCATTGGACGCCGCCATGACGAGGGCGGTGGCTAGGCCTAAGCTGACCCCATTAACGACATTGGTGGTGACCGCCAACGTTGGGCACAGCCCTAATAGCTGCACAACGCCTGGGTTTTGCTTCCATAAACCATTATTGGCAATGTCTTTAAATTGGCTCAAGGTGCTTGCTCCTGTGAAATGCTCGCTGGCAGTGCTGATGTGGTGTTTGATGCAAATAAGGCCACTTTGTTCTGCTCAAAATAGAGTAGCGCTTTATGCACGGCTTTCACCACGGCGCGAGGGGTAATCGTGGCGCCCACCATATAGTCAAACTGGCCGCCATCCTTTTTCACTTTCCAACCTGCTTCAGCGGTTTTAGTTAAAGATTGATTGTCGAATAACGTAATCCATTTGCCTTTGGCAATATCAATGTAATCACCTAAGCCAGGGGTTTCTTTGTGAGTAAGCACTCGCACACCACTTAAGCTGCCATCCGCTTTGATGGCAATCAACAGTTTAATATCTCCACTATAACCATCATGCGCAATCGCTTCTAATATCACGCCACTGGGCTGATGATTGATACGTGCAATATTGGCCATGGTGGCTTGCTGATTGCCGAGTAGCGCATTGGGCGCAATCGTTACCGTGTCTGCCAGCAAGTCATTATTATGCATATGTTCCGGCATGATTTGGCGGAACAAACTCATCCTAGCCGCCGCTTCACTTTTTTCTATCGGCGTTTTGGTGACTAAATATACAGACGCCATCAGCGCGGTAAACACCAAGGCAAATGCCATTAAGGTGAACGCTGTTTTGCTGGCATGTTTAATGACAGTTTCTGACATACTATTTTTGATGCCCAAATACGCGCGGTTGCGTGTGCGCATCAATCAATGGCACACATATATTCATCAATATCACCGCAAATGCTACACCATCTGGATAACCGCCGTAAACGCGAATGAGGTAGGTAATGATAGCCACCCCAGCTGCGAAATACAGCTTGCCACGTGGGGTAGTTGGGCCGCTGACAGGGTCGGTGATGATAAAAAAGGCACACAACATACTGGCGCCTCCAAATAAATGCAGGATAGGCGTAGCGAACTGGTCTGGGTTGATGAGCCAAAAAGCGCCAGACATCAATGTCAACGTGCCCAGAAAAGCGGTGGGTAAATGCCAAGAAATGATTTTTTGTTGCCACAGATATAAACCGCCTAGTAAATAAGCCACGGCGACATATTCGCTGCCTTTGCCACTTAACGCGCCAAACATAGGTGCGGCTTGAATGCTGGCCATGTCATGGTTGACCAGTAATTGTGTTTTTAAGTAGTCCAGTGGTGTGGCCGAGGTAATAGCATCCAAAGCGACGCCTTGCGGTAGTGCTCCGCTGAAAATAAACTGCAATTGATCGCCAAAACTTAAAGGCGTTTGCGCGATTTGTAAGGCGGCTGGCCATTTGGTCATCAACACTGGAAACGAAATTAACAGCACAGCGTAGCCCACCATGGCTGGGTTAAACGGGTTATAGCCTAAGCCGCCATACAATTGCTTGGCGAATACAATCGCAAAAAAAGTGCCGACCACTATCAACCACCAAGGGGCCAGTGGTGGAATGGCCAGCGCCAGCAACCAAGCGGTAATGACGGCAGAGTAGTCCATTAAAAACGGTTGGATAGGTCGCCGACGTAGTTTAAGCATCAGCGCTTCGGTAAGCAAAGCCGTCACTGTCGCTAATATCAAAGTGATTAATACGCCGCCACCAAACATATACACATACACTGCAATGCCAGGAAGCAGTGCAATCAGCACTTTCAGCATAATGGTGCTGACGGTAGGGGCGTCTGAAATATAGGGTGAGCGGTTCAAGTTATTCTTTCGGGGACTCTAATTTGGCTTGCTCGGCCGCTGCTTTTGCCGCCTTGGCACGCGCTATGGCCGCAGCAATTTTGGCTTGCTTTTCGGCGTCCGCATCTGCAGCTGCTAATGGCGCTGCCGTGGCAGGCAGCGTATTCACTTCTGTGGCGACTGTAGATTTATCTATTAAGCCTACTGCTAGTCGTCTTGCTTCGATGTCAGCAATTTCTTGTTTAACTGTTGGACTGGCATCGTCTACATTTTTAGGCGCTGCACCTGCTGCTTGTGCCGCCGCCTTTTGTGCTTTGGCACGTGCAATGGCCGCAGCAATGGCGGCCTGTTTTGCGTCATCGGCGGCCAGACTAGGGCTAGCAGGCGAGGCTACATCACTGTTAGGCGTCTGCGCGTCTGCAGGCTGGGGTTCAGTAGCCGCCGCTTTTAGCGCCTTGGCGCGCGCGATGGCAGCTGCAATCGCTGCTTTTTTAGCATCTTCAGCGGTTGGCGCATCGCTAGTCTCTGCAGCCGGCGGGGTTACT
>DASWSZ010000156.1:0-3529 GCA_036402395.1 Methylophilus sp. | reverse complement strand
CCACCAACTGATTGACCGCATCTGGCTTTAATCCTACAGTTACTATCGGGGCGCCTATGACTACTTTGATGGTGCCGGGGTATTTAATAAATGAATTTTTGCGCCAATAACGGCCAGCATTATGCGCGACCGGCACTACTGTAGTACCGGTATGGCATGCCAACCAAGCGCCGCCAATATGGTATTTGCTGCGTTCGCCCGGCGCAATTCGCGTGCCTTCCGGAAAAATCACTACACATAAGCCACGTGCTAAACGGTCTTTGCCATGCGCGACTAATTTTTTTAGCGCTTCGCGACCTGAGCTACGGTCTATCGGAATTGCACCCAACGCCATAAACGCCCAGCCTAAAAACGGAATCAGCAATAAAGAACGTTTCATTACCCAAATTTGCGGCGGGAAGATGGTTTGTAAGGCGATAGTCTCCCATGCCGATTGATGTTTACTTAAAATGATAGAGGGCTGCTGAGGAATATTGGCGCGTCCGTGTACTTCCACGCCAAGATTACAAGTCACTTTTAACCAAAAAACACTGCTGTAAGCCCAGCCGCTGGCAATGCGCGAGCGCGTGACATTATTGATAGGCCATAACACGATGGCAAGGATGGAGAAAATAGGCGTAATGACCAACAGCCCCAACAAAAACAGCAAAGACCTTAACCACAACACCACAGGATGCATCGCCATTCTGAATTATTCCGCCGTAATCAATTGAACAGCCTCGGCCAAATCCGCCACCACTTGTGTATTAGGCGGCAAATTGCCTTGCGATAACGTCATTTCCCCTTTGCCGGTGCGCACCAAAATTGGCTTGCAACCAGCATCGCTAAACGCTTGCAAATCGCGGAAAGCATCACCCACGCCATAGACATTATTGAGCTCAATTGAAAATCGGCGGCCAATTTCTTTAATCATGCCGGTTTTTGGTTTGCGACAATCGCACTTATCATCGGCAGCATGCGGGCAATAAAACAGCGCATCAATGCGGCCGCCCACCTGCGCCAAAGCACGGTGCATTTTTTCGTGGATGGCATTCAGTGTTGCCATATCAAACAAACCGCGCGCAATACCAGATTGATTGGTCGCCACAGCTACCCGAAAGCCGTGCTGATTGAGTTGCGCGATGGCCTCTAAACTCCCAGGAATCGGCACCCATTCGTTGGGATTTTTGATGAAATTGCTGGAGTCCACATTAATCACGCCATCACGATCTAATATTACCAGCTTCATATACCTGCTCCGTCATTCCCGCGCAGGCGGGAATCTAGGTCAATTAAAAATATAGCGTCATAAAAATGTATGAACATGATGTTTACCTCGCCTAATTTACACTCAGCCTATACTGGATTCCCGCCTGCGCGGGAATGACAAACTGAGGTTTTAGCCTACCAACCTCTAACCAGCCAACTTGGACAAGTCCGCCACACGGTTCATGGTTTGATGCAACAGTGCCAATAAACCTAAACGGTTAGCTTTTAACGCGGGGTCATCGGCATTGACCATTACATGATCAAAAAAGTCATCCACAGGCGCTTTCAGCGCCGCCAACGCTTGTAACGAGGCCGTGTAATCGCCGCTTTCAAATAGCTTATCGGCCTGTGGTTTCACTTGGCTTAAAGCCGCATTTAACGCAATCTCTGCCGGCTCTACCAGTAAGTGGGCATGCACTTCTGCTTTGACTTCGCCTTCTACTTTTTTCAGAATATTGCTCACACGCTTATTGGCTGCGGCAAGAGCTGGAGCGTCTTGCAATTTAGAGAACTCATGAACAGCATTTAATCGCTTAGGAATTTCGCCAAGCCTGTCAGGATTTAAAGATAATACCGATTCAATTTCATTACCATTTAAACCTTGCTCCTTTAAACCCGCATTAAGTCGATCAAAACAATGTGTTGAAATTGATAATGCAAATTCTGGAAAAGCATTTATATTCGTATTAAATATTTTCAATGCCTCCAAAACTAAAAAGTTAAAAGAAACATGTAAATCTTTTTCTATTAATATTCGCATTATTCCTTGGCCTTGACGGCGCAAAGCAAACGGGTCTTTATCGCCGGTTGGTTTTTCACCTATGCTAAATAAGCCTACCAGCGTTTCTAATTTATCCGCCAAGGCGACAATCACACCCACTTGGTTTCGCGGCAACGCATCGCCAGCAAAACGTGGCTTGTAATGGTCTTCAATGGCAAACGCCACCTCATTATCCAAGCCTTCATGTTGCGCATAATAGCGCCCCATAATACCTTGCAATTCTGGAAACTCACCGACCATGTCAGTGACTAAATCGGCTTTGCATAACCGTGCTGCCAACGCTGCTTTTGCCACTAACTCAGCATCACCCAATTGGGCAGCAATGGCAGTGGCAATGGCGACCACGCGTGCATTACGCTCGCCTTGGCTACCCAATTTGTTGTGATAGACCACTTTATCTAAGCCAGCGATGCGGCTTTCCAGCGTTTTTTTACGGTCTTGGTCAAAGAAAAATTTAGCATCTGCCAAGCGTGGACGCACCACACGCTCGTTACCACCAATCACTTTGCTAGGGTCAGCCGGATTAATGTTAGATACGATCAAAAACTTGTTGGTTAACTTGCCTTCTGCGTTTAACAACGGAAAGTATTTTTGATTGGCCTTCATGGTCAAAATCAAACACTCTTGCGGTACTTCTAAGTACTCGGTTTCAAATTGGCCTAGCAAGACATTCGGGCGCTCCACCAACGCAGTGACTTCATCCAACAGCGCTTCATCTTCAATCGGTGTTAGATTTTCTTTTGCAGCGGCCGTATTTAACTGACGCACAATTTCCGCTTTACGCGCATCAAAGCTAGCAATCACCGCGCCTTGGTTTTGCAATTGTTCCGCATAGCTATCGGCATGGGTCAGCGTAATCGTCGGTACGCTGGCTTCAAAACGGTGACCTTGCGTGATGTTGCCTGCGCTTAAGCCTAGTATCGTAATCGGCACAATGTCACTGCCATGCAGCGCCACCAAGCCATGCGCTGGGCGTACAAAATTCACGCTTTCCCAACCGTCGTTGATTTGATAAGTCATCACTTTGGGAATCGGCAATTTTGCCAACGACTCTTCTAAGGCCTTTTGTAAAGCCTCGGTCAAATTAGCACCTGCTTGCAGTACATCCAAGAACAGCACCTCAGCCTTGCCGTCGCTTTCTTTTCTGAGTTTAGCGACAGCTGACGCATCTTCACCCAACGCTTGCAAGCGCTTAAGCAAGGCTGGCGTGGCGTTGCCGCTTGCGTCTAAACCTACACTGGCGGGCATCAGCTTTTGTGCCACTTGTTTGTCTACCGCTTTACTGCTTACTGCTGTAATGTGCGCGGCTAATCTTCTGGGTGAAGCAAAGTGCGTAAGAATTGCGCCATGCGCCACCAAGCCTTGTGCTGTTAAGCTCTCGAGCAAAATGCTAGCAAAACTTTCACCCAATTTTTTGAGTACTTTTGGTGGCAATTCTTCTACAAATAACTCGACGATTAAATTATTTTTGTTATCACGTAGATTTTGCGTACTCATGCT
>DASWSZ010000155.1:0-2156 GCA_036402395.1 Methylophilus sp. | reverse complement strand
CTAGCTACTTTCTGGCCATCTGCCTTAAACGCTTGGTGATTCAATATGCTAGTCTATATAGTGCTGCTACTGGCACAGCTAGACCGTATTCTGTAATCAAAACGACTCAGTGCATGTGATGTGTGTCTATCAAATCTCTGTAAACGTGCCAGCTTGCATGCCCCACGACCGGCATGGTCAACAACAAACCAAGAAAACTGGTGGCAAGACCAACACCGACCAGCACCAGTATACAAAATGCCCACAACAACATCGTTACTGGGTTGCGCGCACAAGTGCGCAAGCTTACCAAAGCCGCTGTTGCCGCGCTCACCTTGCTATCCAACATCAGTGGGATGGCCACCACGCTAATGGCATAGACAAATACCGCAAACAGGCCGCCGACAGAAAAGTAGATCAGTGCAAATAGCGGTTGTTTTAAGGTCAGCACATTCACTACAATTTGTGTAAACGTGGGCAATGCACCATTAAAAAAGTGTGAAAAAATACTCAGCGATAGCAGCGTCCAACTCAGTAGAATAACCAGCAATAACAATGAAAACAGCATGATATTCAACAGATTGGTACGCCATGCCGTGAGGGTGGGGATCAGTGCTGGCGCTTCGCCCTGCTCCATGCGTCGGCTTAAGTCATACAAGCCTATGGCAAGAAAAGGGCCGAACAAGAAAAAACCGGTGGTCAGCCCAGCTAATAACCAATAGTGTTCAGCATAGACAATATGAATAAACAGCCCAGTGACCGTAAACACAAAGCCATAAAACAAACTGGCCCAGCCGCCGCGGTGCAAGTCCTCTACCCCCGCATGCATCCAGTCTAGCACTATGCCTGCGTGAACGTGACGAATGGCTGGTAGGTGGTTGGCTGATCTGCCTACATGGCTAGACATCTAAATTTCCTACCCCTAGCGCATTATTTTCAATAAAGGCGCGGCGCGGTTCTACGTTATCGCCCATCAGCGTGGTAAAGATTTCATCGGCGGCAATGGCGTCATCAATCTGTACTTTGAGTAAACGGCGCACTTTCGGATCCATGGTGGTTTCCCACAGTTGTTCCGGATTCATCTCGCCCAAACCTTTATAGCGTTGAATATTCAGTCCGTGTTTTGCTTCAGCCAACAGCCAATCCAGCGCTTGTTTAAAAGTGGCGACGCTTTGCTCTTTTTCGCCACGCTTGATCATGGCGCCAGCGCCTAGCAACTGGTTGACCATAGCAGAGGCGCGGCTGATTTGACGGTAATCACCGCTGCCTAAAAACTCCGCATCTATCACGCAGCATTGTAAGTTGCCATGCACGTATTTGTTGATTTCTAAGCGATAGCGATTAGTCTCTTGGTCTAGCGCCACAATCACTTCTGAGCCTATGGCACCTAAAATCGGCCGTAGTTTTACCGCAGCCGCTTCTGCGTCTTGCTGCGTGTCTATGCTCATTTCACCTAAATCTTGCATGGCGCGCAATACGCTTTCATCGTATAGCGCAGCAATGCGGCGGATGACGGCTTCGGTGAGTACCATTTGTTTAGCAATCGCTGTTAGCGCTTCATCTTTAATCACATTACCATCGGTTTTGGTTAGCAACTCTGCGCCTTTGAGGGCAGATTGCAGCAAATACTCATCCAATTCATGCTCGTCTTTTATATAGCGCTCATCGCGACCTTGTTTCACCTTATACAGCGGAGGTTGGGCAATATAGATGTGGCCACGCTCAACCAGTTCGGTCATTTGACGATAGAAGAAGGTCAGCAACAAAGTACGGATATGCGCACCGTCGACGTCCGCATCGGTCATGATAATAATGCGGTGGTAACGCAATTTTTCTGCATTAAAATCAGCCTTGCCTATGCTAGTGCCTAGTGCAGTAATCAGCGTGGCAATTTCTTGTGAACCAAGCAGTTTATCAAAACGCGCTTTTTCAACGTTTAAAATTTTACCTTTAAGCGGCAGAATAGCTTGATTCTTGCGGTCACGCCCTTGTTTGGCAGAACCGCCCGCAGAGTCACCCTCGACCAAGTAAATTTCGCATAAAGCCGGGTCTTTTTCTTGGCAATCGGCTAACTTACCAGGCAAGCCCATGGTATCCATCACGCCTTTACGCCGCGTAATTTCACGCGCTTTTCGCGCCGCTTCGCGGGCACGTGCCGCCTCTACCACTTTACCGCA
>DASWSZ010000154.1:0-6345 GCA_036402395.1 Methylophilus sp. | reverse complement strand
CGCGATAAAAACAATAGCAATACCGCCAATAATACGGGTACGCTTAAAATCAAAATGGAGATGGATTTGGCTTCCTGCAGACGTTCTTTTAATTCGTTCTGCTTAACGGTCAGTAGGGTTTCCGCATGTTTAGAAACAATTTCATAGTGTGAAAAAATACCCGTTTCAATGTCTTTATACAGTGACTTTTGCGCCACACTGTTCGGGTTGGCTTGGTATTGGTAAAACAGTGAGGGCGCTTCATTGACAAAAATAAGGTAGTTTTTTTCAATTTCGGCAATCACGCTAACCTCTTCATTGCCTTTAGCAATATTTTTCAGCAATTTGAAGTGCTGTAATGTGCTGTCGGTATAAGCGTCGTACTCAGCAAGCGCTTCTTGGTCCTGCAAAAAAAAGGCGTCAAATAACTCCTTCATTTGGCGGTACAAATCACCCCGTACTTGGTAAATTTCCTGCACGAGTAAATTAATGCGCTGGGATTCTTTAGAGGCTTTATCCCATATATGAATGCCGTAGGCGCCGCTAATCACGGCTAGCAGGATTAAGGCAATAAAAATGAGCTCATGCGTCAGCAGTAACTCGCGTAATGATTTAGATTGACGGGTTGGCGTCATTATTCGGCGAGTTTAAAGCCTACCGTTAAGGTGATTTTGTCGATCAGGCCGCGCAAAATGTCGCGCATATATTGCTTAATATTAGAACGTTTAACCGCAGCAATCGCCGCATCGTCCAACGCGCTGCTGCCGCTAGATTTGACTACCGTGACGCCTGTGACATTGCCAGTGTCATCCAAGCGGATTTCTAAATCTACATCGCCCTCTATGCCACGTTGCTCGGCAATTCTCGGGTAGCGTTGGTTGCGTTTTAACTCACTTTGCACAGCACTTCTGAAGGCATCTCTAGCGGCGCTGATGTCACCTTCAGATGGCCTGCTTACTGGTGGTGGCTCGGGCGGAGGTGGTGGTACCACGATAGCAGGTTTGACTTCTGGTGTGGGGGCAACCGCGACCACTTCTGGCGTTGGTAATGCGGGTGTTGGGTCTTCTTGAGGCTGTGCTAGCGGTTCGGCTTTAGGTTGTTTAGGCGCAATCTTGTCTGGCACCTTTTTAAGTGGAGTGGGTTCAGGTGTGGGCTCTGGCGGTTGCGGTTTGGGTGGTTCAGGCAGCGCTACGGGAGGGGCTTCCACCGCTTTAGGTTGTACCAGCTCTATGGTCAGCGGCTTGGGTTGGTCTGGCTGTGGCTTGATTTCTAAATGCGGGTTAATCAACATCACCAACGCATGCAGTAGCACCGAGCAAGCCAGTGCCCACAGCAATAGGTGCTGTTGCTGGCTATGTGGCGGGTATGCGGATGATTTAAATGCGACTTGCAAAGTGCTGAATATCCAAAAATTTTGACCAAGTCTTTGATTATACTATAAGAGAATCCGCCATGAATATGGCGATGTAGCATGGTTGCTTTGTTGCACTAGTGGCTGGTTATGTTAAATCACACCCTCAAATAGTTGAATGTCGACCAATAATCCAGCCTCGCAATTGCCTACGCTTTCATCCAGCACAATAAAACAATTGGCTGAACTCATGCTACTTAATACGCCAGAGCCTTGATTGGCTGTGGGTTTTACTTTCCAATGGCCTTGCTCGGTAAATAATATGCCGCGCTGAAATTCAGTACGACCTGTGGCTTTTTTAATAGGCGCAGTACATTCCACGCGCAGTAATGGCAGTGCTTTAGGCGTTGCGCCCATCAACGTGAATAAGGCCTCACGCACAAATTGATAAAACGTGACCATGGCCGAGACCGGGTTACCCGGTAAGCCAAAGTAATGTGCACTTTTGACTGGCGTATGCACTTTGCCATACGCCAGCGGGCGACCTGGCTTCATATTGATTTTCCAAAATAGCACTTCACCATGTTGTTTGAGCAGGGCTTTCATATAGTCGGCTTCGCCCACAGAAACGCCACCACTGGTGATGACCACATCATGCGTGCTGGCGGCGTTAAGCAACGTTGCTTCCAGAAGCGCGGGCTGGTCCGGCACTACGCCCAAATCCGTCACCGTTACTCCGAGCTTGGTTAGCATGCCATACAGGGTATAGCGATTACTGTCGTAAATTTGCCCTTGCGCTAACGGTTGGCCTACGCTGATGAGTTCGTCGCCCGTACTAAAAAAAGCTACCTTGAGGGGGATGTAAGCGCTTACTTCACCTATACCCAATGAAGCTACAAGGCCTAAGTCGGCTGGTTGCATTAAATGCCCTTTTGCCAATACTATTTGTCCCTGTTTTAAATCTTCACCTGCCGGTCTAATATTTGCGCCTTTAGGCGGTACATCCAGCACGGTCATGCGGTTGTTAGCCACGCTGGTACGTTCTTGCATAATCACTGTATCTGCACCGGCTGGAATCACGGCGCCGGTCATGATTTTGATACATTCGCCACTGGCAATTTCACCTACAAACGGTTTGCCGGCAAAGGCAGTGCCTACTATTGTTAGCGCTTGCGCGGCGTCTGCATTCTTAAAGGCAAAGCCATCCATGGCGGAGTTGTCGTGGTTAGGCACATGGCTGGGCGACACGATATTTTCTGCCAGCACTCTACCCAAACTTACGCGTAGAGCCAGCGTTTCGGTGGCAAGTGTAGGGCTTAAATATTGTTGGATAAAGGCTTTGGCCTGCTTTACAGACATGGCGTTAGGGTCATAATCGTCCATGCAACTGGGGTTAGCAATCAATTGGCTTAAGCTGGGTGTGGTCATGTCGTGAGTCGTCATTTAGGTAGGTGGTGAAGCAAAATAAAGTCTGCAATGGCAGCGATATTGTTAAGGTCTAACATGGCTAGCGCACGGTTTAGTTGCGGTAGCGCAAGCGGCGCATCAGTGGCTATCGCAATAATACGCCTATCGTTTTCCGCCAATAAGGGCATATTTAAACTCGGTCTATGCACTTCAATTTTGGCGATGTCGGCTTGTTTAAAGCCTTCCACTAAAATTAAGTCTGCATAGTCTGGTGTGAGTTGCGCAATCAGTTCAGTTAAATTGGCCTCTTCGTTGGCCTGTGGTGTGCGCTGCATTTCCGTCATCAGCGCCCAACGTTTGCTGGAGGCAATCAAAGTTTGCACTGCACCGGCTTCGCGAATGTGATAACTGTCTTTGCCGGGATGATCAATATCAAACTTGTGATGTGCGTGTTTAATCACCGAAACCCGCACGCCGTGTTGTGCCAATACTGGAATCAGTTGCGTAATGAGTGTAGTTTTACCAGCGTTGCTGCCTGCTGCACAAATGCCCAATACTGGAATATTGCCTGGAATATTATGGTTCATGCGTTAATTTTAAGGCCAAAGCTGCTAAATCCTCTAATGTATTCACATTGATAAACCCCTCGCTGCAATCACTAAAATCCACTTCTACATAACGCAGGCTTTTTTGCCAAGCACTCACGCGGCGTTCACCTCGCGTGATGTAGGCTTGCAAGTGAGGCAATACCGAGGTTTTACATAGCGAAAATACTGGATGGGCAGCGCCATCGCTGCTGGCGACTGCAATCTCGGCATTATGTTGTATCAGGTGAGTGCTCAAGCGTGTAACTAAATCTGCCGGAATAAAGGGTGAATCGCAGGGTATAGTGAGTAAATAGTCATGATGTGCGTGCTGCAAGCCCAGCTTAAACCCTGCCAAAGGCCCAATAAAGTCGCTGTCTTCATCGCTGAATACGGGGTAGTTGAAGGTTTGATATTGGTCAATTTGACGATTGGCGTTGATGATAATTTCATCCACCTGAGGTTTGATGCGTGCAATCACATGTTGCACTAGCGGCTTGTTGGCAAGTTTAACCAAGCCTTTATCCACACCACCCATACGTGTGCCGCGGCCACCGCATAACACTATGGCTGACACTTGCATTAGCCACCAGTATGCGACATAAAGCGTACCACTGCTGGTGCAGCGCGCTTCAAGTCAAAGTCGTGGCCTTTGGGTTTGATAGTCATGCTATTGACAATAGCGGCAATCAGCGGCGCATCATCGTTGGGATATTCTCTTAATAAGGGCATTAATTCTACTTTGTCTTCTTGTCCTAAACATAGGTACAACTCACCTTTGCAAGTGATGCGGACACGATTACAACTCTCACAAAAATTATGGCTATGGGGCGAGATAAATCCAATCTTGGTGCTTGTTCCAACTACTTTCCAGTAGCGCGCAGGACCCCCTGTTGTCTCGGTACTGGCTAGTAGTGAATACTTACTTTGCAATATTTTAAGTGTATCTGCATTGCTGACAAAAGTGCTTTCACGCGTATGCATCACTTCACCTAAAGGCATTTCTTCAATGAAGCTAATATCAATTTTTTTATCAATAGCAAACTGCACTAAATCCGCTGCTTCGTCGTCATTTATGCCACGCATGAGCACCGTATTGAGTTTGATGCCGTCAAAACCTTGGACATTGGCAGCATCGATACCAGCCAGTACTTTGCTAAGATCGCCGGTACGGGTGATGGTTTTAAAGCGTTCTGGCTTCAAACTGTCGACCGACACATTAATACGTTTAACGCCTGCTTTTTTAAGTGCGGCTGCATGCGTGCTAAGTTGGCTACCATTGGTGGTCACTACAAGCTCATGTAATCCTGCTAAGTGACCGACTTCTTCAAATAACCACATAGCACTTTTACGCACCAGCGGTTCGCCACCGGTAATGCGCACCTTGGTCACGCCTAACTTGACAAACACCTTAATTAAACGTGCACATTCTTCTAAGCTCAATACTTCGTTTCTTGGTAAAAACGTCATGTCTTCAGCCATGCAGTATTGGCACCTAAAGTCACAGCGGTCGGTGATGGACAGCCGGATATAATCGACGGTGCGGCCAAATTGGTCGACCAGTTTGGGTGCAATGGTGGATATAGGTGTAAGGTTGGCGGACATACGGCTAATGGTTTTAATGAAAATGCGTCATAAAGTGAACTAGGCTATATTCTATGCCCTTTTTTGCCTTTAACAAGCCTTTGATAAGGTATATGATTATGCTGTTATTTTAGTAAAAAACCTGGGGAATTACTTGGCCAACGTACTAACCGCACAGCAATTATCAAACATAGAGGCGCACATACAATCGCATAAAACGATGCCGGGTGCGTTGTTGCCAATTTTACATGCCATCCAAGATGACATCGGCTATGTCCCAGAAGAGACTTACCCTAGCATTAGTCGTGCTTTAGCGCTGTCCATTGCAGAAATTCATGGTGTGGTTACCTTTTACCATCATTTTAGACGCCACCCAGTGGGGCAGCATGTGCTGCAAGTATGCCGCGCAGAATCTTGCCAAGCCATGGGCGCAGAAGCATTAGAAGCGCATATTAAATCTACCTTAGGGATTGATTTTCATCAAACCACCGCCGATGGCGCCATTACTTTAGAACCGGTGTACTGTTTAGGCAATTGCGCATGCTCGCCGGCGGTACTGATGGACGAGGAACTGTATGGCCGCGTCGATAGTCAAAAAATAGCAGAGATTATTAGTGAAGCAAGGATGGCTAAATAATGAATAGCGCAGCTGTCAAAATATATGTACCGCGCGATTCTACCGCGCTGTCTATGGGTGCCGATCGCACAGCTAAAGCCATTGCGGCAGAAGCGCAAAAACGTGGGATTGCCATAGAGCTTGTGCGCAATGGTTCTCGTGGCCTGTTTTGGTTAGAGCCCTTTGTAGAAGTGGCAACTGTGCAAGGACGCGTAGCCTTCGCGCCAGTGCAAGTGAAAGATGTAGTTAGCTTGTTTGATGCGGATTTCGTCAATGCATCGTCAGATAGCGCTAAAACGCACCCCTTATGTTTAGGTTTAACAGAAGATTTGGCTTGGCTGAAAAAACAGCAGCGCTTAACGTTTGCGCGCGCTGGCATTACTGATCCAGTGTCGCTAGAAGATTATATTGCGCATGACGGCTACAAAGGCCTCACTAACGCGCTCAACATGACAGGTGCAGAGATCGTCAAAGCCGTCACCGACTCTGGCCTGCGTGGCCGTGGCGGCGCAGCGTTTCCAACCGGTATTAAATGGAACACAGTATTAGGGGCAAAAGGCGAACAAAAATATATTGTCTGCAATGCCGATGAGGGCGATTCTGGCACTTACTCAGACCGCATGGTGATGGAAGATGACCCCTTTGTGCTGATCGAAGGCATGACCATTGCTGGCGTTGCGGTAGGGGCTACCCAAGGCTATATTTACCTGCGTAGTGAGTACCCACACGCGCTGAAAACCCTTAATGAAGCCATAGACAAAGCCAATAAGGCTGGCTATTTAGGGCAAAATATTTGCGGCTCTGGCCATGTTTTCCACTTGGAG
>DASWSZ010000153.1:0-3331 GCA_036402395.1 Methylophilus sp. | reverse complement strand
CAGAAGAAGACATTAAAAAGTCTTATCGCAAACTGGCAATGAAATATCACCCTGACCGCAACCCAGACAACCCAAAAGCCGAGGAACAGTTTAAAGAGGCCAAAGAAGCCTACGAAATGCTGTCGGACGAGCAAAAGCGTGCAGCGTATGACCAATACGGGCATGCTGGCGTAGACCCAAGTATGGGTGGGGCCGCTGGCGCAGGTTTTGGCGGTTTTAGTGATGCCTTTGGCGACATTTTTGGGGATATTTTTGGCGGTGGTCGTGGCGGTGGTGGTCAACGTTCTAATGTCTATCGCGGGGCAGACTTGCGCTACAACATGGAAATTACGCTAGAAGAAGCCGCCAAAGGCACGGAAACCAAGATACGTATTCCAGTACAAAGCACTTGTGAAACCTGTAAAGGTTCTGGTGCGCGTCCTGGTACGCAACCTATTACCTGTACTACTTGTAATGGCCATGGCCAAGTGCGCATGCAGCAAGGCTTTTTCTCTGTTCAGCAAACCTGCCCTAAGTGTCATGGCACCGGTAAAATGGTGAAAGAGGCTTGCCCCACCTGTAATGCGGCTGGGCGTATTAAGCAAAACAAAACATTGTCTGTCAAAATCCCAGCAGGCGTCGATGAAGGCGATAGAATTCGTTTAAGTGGTGAAGGTGAAGCGGGTGTCAACGGTGGGCCAACGGGTGACTTGTATGTGGTGGTGCACCTCAAACAACACGAAATCTTTCAGCGTGATGGTGGCAATTTACATTGTGAAATGCCGATTAGCTTTAGCACGGCGGCATTGGGCGGTGAGATTGAAGTGCCTACCTTGGAAGGCTCTGCCAGAATGAAGATTCCGGCAGAAACGCAAACCGGTGCGGTATTTAGATTGCGCGGCAAAGGCATTAAACCATTACGTGCCAGCGAGCATGGCGATTTGATGGTGCATGTAGTGATAGAAACGCCAGTGAAACTCACCGAAAAACAAAAAGAAATGTTGCGTGCGTTTGACGATAGCACGCAGGCAGATGCCGGTAAACACAGCCCTAAAAATAAAAGCTGGGTAGACAAAGCCAAAGACTTTTTTAGCTAGGTGCATCGCAATACTTCCCTACCCTTGCGTGGCTATTTGATAGATCTTTTAGTCACGCAAGTTTGTGTTTTAAGCAAGACGCAAACTATTTCACTCGAAATATCACTCGGATAAAGTTACTTTGCAGCACATATCTGCTAAAAAATCTCGTACAAAGTTAGCAGAATGTATCTCTAGCGCGCACTTTTACAAATCAGTAACAAATCAAGTTGAACGCTTACATTTAGTTAACAGCTAGGTCATTAAACTGCAATATCTTTTGGTTAAAGTGAACCTAGAGATTTTTACAGGAGCAACACCATGAAAAACACCAAGAACGTTACTAAAACCATATTCAGCGCTATCGCTTTAGCAGCGTTAGCTTTCGGCTCTACCCATAGCCATGCGGCTGAGTTAATCAACGCAAACCAACACTTAAAAACCAATCAGCACGTGAAAGCATTGTCCTCTACACAATTTTATCAGTTGGTGTCAGCGACAAACTCTAGTCAAATTGCTGTCAACTTTGGCATGCCAGATCAAATTCAAACATTAAAAAGCTCAGCAGGCACCACGGCTGGCGTGATTTGGATTTACCGTGATGCCGTACAAAAAGCAGATTTAATGCAAGACGCGCAATTTATGATTGTGGATGGTGAAATGACTTATGTTTCACTGACTAACGCCAGTTAACTATATCGAATAGCCTAGTTCACACCCCCCTTTAGCCCGCGTCTGCGGGCTTTTTTTTGCCACATGAACCCGCAGCAGTTTCAGGTGGGCCCCTTTAACATCGATTTAATCTTTCTCAGTGAGATGCCGTTGAATGGCTAACAACTCATCATTAGCGTGTTCAAAGTCTTCGTAATGTCTGCCAGCGCTACGCGCATACCAGTACTTGCTGTTCCACACATCACCTTCTATTTTATGCAGCACTGCATGTAGCCAATGCGCGACGGGGTCAGAATAGTCTTGCGCTATGTTGTGGGCGCCATGCCAATCACCCGCCAGCGCAAGTGCTACCGATTGTTTAAGCGCTTCTAAAGAACTTAGCATGGCAATGACCTAAATGTAGACTAGCTTAGCAAGCATAGACGCAAGCAGGCTATTCACTAGCGAGGATATTCAATAGTTCCTTTTTGAATAAACTCAATCTTGTAACCATCCGGGTCTTCAATAAAAGCAATAATAATGGTGCCGTGCTTCATTGGCCCAGCTTCACGAATGACCTTGCCGCCTTTGGCTTTCACCAGTTCGCACGCCTTATAAGCATCGTCTACCTCTAGCGCCATATGGCCATAAGCGTTGCCCATGTCATAACTGGTTTTGCCGTAATTGTAGGTCAGCTCAATTACTGTGTTGTCGTACTCATTGCCATAGCCGACAAACGCCAAACTAAACTCACCATCGGGATAATCGCTGGTGCGTAGTAATTGCATGCCTAAAACATCGGTGTAAAAAGCGATAGAACGTTGCAGATCGCCAACGCGTAACATGGTGTGTAGCACTCTCATGACTTGCTCCTATTTTTGGGTAATACGATAATATTTTGCGAGCAATTGCTCTTTAGTTTCAACCACTTCCGGGTTGAGGGGAATACAGTCTATTGGGCATACCGATACGCATTGCGGTTTATCAAAATGGCCGACGCATTCGGTACATAAGTCTGGGTTGATTTCATAAATGTCTTGGCCTTGATAAATGGCCTCGTTCGGGCACACCGGCTCGCAGACGTCGCAGTTGATGCATTCATCGGTAATAAATAAAGCCAATTTAGTTTCCTAATTTTTGTTTGATGGCAGCTTCAACTGTGGGCGAGACAAACTGATGCACATCGCCACCCAACGTTGCTACCTCACGCACCAAGCTAGAAGAGATAAACATATATTGTTCCACTGGCGTGAGAAAAATGGTTTCCAGCTTAGGAAACAGCTTGCGGTTCATGCCAGCCAATTGAAATTCATACTCAAAATCGCTGGCGGCGCGTAAGCCGCGTATCACCATTTGCGCGCCCTGGTCTTGCACAAACTGCATCAGCAAACCGCTAAAACCCACCACTTTGATATTGTCCGCTTTAAAGACGGACTTAGCCAACGCCACACGCTCATCAAGGTTAAACAGGGTATTTTTACTGGTACTGCCAGCAATGGCCACAATGACTTCATCAAATAACTCAGCGGCTCTATGCACAATGTCCTCATGCCCCAAGGTAATCGGGTCAAACGTGCCAGGGTAAACGGCGATACGATGTTTAGTCATGGACTGCCTTTGTCGGT
>DASWSZ010000152.1:0-4618 GCA_036402395.1 Methylophilus sp. | reverse complement strand
GTTCACCGAGTTAGCGCTGAAAACCGACCAATTTGCTCAAGTGTTGAGGAATTTACAGGTGAAGGTGGGTGATCGTGTCTTGATACGCCTGCCGAATAGCTTAGATTACCCGATTGCCTTTTTAGGCGCGATGAAAATGGGTGCGATAGCGGTGCCGACTTCTACGCTCTTAACGGCTGAGGAAGTGGCTTATTTGGCCAAAGATTCTGGCGCGGTGGTGTTGGTCACCGATGCTGCTGCATGGTCGGCTATGGCCACCCAAATGAATGAAAATCTAGCGGATATTCCACATTTAAAGCATGTGTTAGTGACACAAGTGCAAGGTGAGTTACAAGCGCATCCTTTGCTGGATGTAAAAGTGTTGTCAGCCAGTATGGCGCGCATACAGCAATGTGCACCCGCTTATGAAACCCGTGCTGATGACCCAGCGTATTTGGTGTATACCTCAGGCACCACTGGTTATCCTAAAGGTGTGCTGCATGCGCACCGCGCTTTGTTGGGCCGACAGCCAGCCGCCCAATATTGGTTTAACTATAGCAACTCCGTGCAAGACCGCATTATGCATTCCGGCAAATTTAACTGGACCTATGTGCTAGGCACCGGCTTGATGGACCCACTCTATTTGGGTAAAACGGTGATTGTGCACGAGGGCAAAAACGACGCGCAAAAATGGTTAGATTTGATACAAAAGCATAGCGCTACCATCTTTATTGGCGTGCCCACTATCTATCGTCAGCTTCTGCAAAAAACCACCGCGACGCAAGCCGAACTGCCCAGCATGCGTCATTATATGAGCGCCGGTGAGCACTTGTCCGATGAAGTACTGACGCAATGGCATGCGCGTTTTGGCTTGAATATTTACGAAGCGGTCGGTATGAGTGAGTTTTCTTATTATTTATCACAAAGTATTTTTCGTCCCATTCGCCCCGGTTCTGCCGGGTTTCCACAACCCGGTCATGCGATTGAGTTGCTCAACCCAGAAACCTTGCAGCCAGTAGCGGTGGGCGAGGAGGGCATGATCAGTGTACCTGATACAGACCCCGGCTTGTTTTTACGTTACTGGAATTTAGAAGAAGAAACGGCTAAATATAAGCACGATGGCTACTTTTTCACTGGAGATTACGCAAAATATGATGCCGATGGTTATATCTGGTTCTTGGGCCGCAAAGATGACATTATCAAAAGTTTTGGTTACCGCGTGTCACCATATGAAATAGAGCGCGTGTATAAAGGTCATCCCGATGTCGCTGATTGTGCAGCGGTAGGTGAGGAAATAGAAAAGGATAAGTTGCTGGTGGTGATTTATGTGATTTTGAAACCAGACGCTACTACTGAGCCTAACGACTTATTGGTGTATGGCAAGCAACATTTAGCCGCTTACAAATGCCCTAAAACTGTATATTTGGCAAAAGACTTTCCAAGAACTAAGAATGGTAAAATTTTGCGTAAAGACATTAGCGAAAAAATTGCAGTAGGAAAAAGTACAAGATGATCGTAGCCTATCAAAACTCACCAGTTCGGGTGGTAGTGCAAGGCGCACGGCGCGCAGAACCCGAGACAGTATGTACGAATATGGCGAGGATACGAGCACCGCGCAACGCTGCAATACGCCTGAAATGTGGATTTTAAATGACCATCATTAAACAAGAAGACTTTATTTGTAGCATCGCTGACGCGCTGCAATATATCTCCTATTACCATCCTGAAGATTATATTCACGCCCTAGGTGAGGCGTACAAGCGTGAAGAATCGCCTGCCGCTAAAGATGCGATTGCGCAGATTTTAACCAACTCGCGCATGTGTGCGGAAGGTAAGCGCCCGCTCTGTCAGGATACCGGCATAGTAGTGGCGTTTGTTAAAGTCGGCATGGGTGTTCAGTTTGACAGCCAAAATGAAACTGAAAGCCTCAGTTTAGAAGCCATGGTCAATGAAGGCGTGCGTCGCGCTTATCTGCTACCAGAAAATACGTTACGGGCGTCTATCGTCAATGACCCAGCAGGCTTACGTAAAAATACCAAAGACAATACGCCGGCGGTGACGCATGTAGAGTTGGTGCCCGGCAATACGGTAGAAGTCACCATTGCTGCCAAAGGCGGCGGTTCAGAGAATAAAGCCAAACTGGCGATGCTGAATCCGAATGACAGCATTGTCGATTGGGTGATGAAAGTGGTGCCGGAAATGGGCGCAGGCTGGTGTCCGCCCGGCATGTTGGGCATAGGCATAGGTGGCAGTGCAGAAAAAGCCATGTTATTGGCCAAAGAATCATTAATGCAACCCATTGATATGCATGAATTAAAAGCTAGGGGCGCAAGCAATCGCATCGAAGAATTGCGCCTGGAATTGTACGAAAAAGTGAATGCCTTAGGCATAGGCGCGCAAGGCTTGGGCGGCCTCACCACAGTGTTAGATGTAAAGATTTTAGATTATCCAACACATGCTGCCAGTTTGCCGGTCGCCATTATTCCTAATTGCGCCGCTACACGGCATGTGCATTTTGTCTTGGATGGCAGCGGCATGGCAGCACTTAAGCCTCCTAATTTAGATGTCTACCCAGATGTGCATTGGGCGCCAAGTGCAGAAGCATTACGCGTCAATTTAAATACCGTCACCAAAGCTGACACCATGACGTGGCAGGCCGGGCAGACCTTGTTGCTGAGTGGGAAAATGCTGACTGGGCGCGATGCGGCGCACAAACGCATTGCCACCATGCTGGCCAAAGACGAAGCCTTGCCTGTCGATTTTACCAATCGCTTTATTTATTATGTAGGCCCAGTGGATGCGGTGCGCGATGAAGCGGTCGGCCCAGCTGGCCCAACCACAGCGACGCGTATGGATGATTACACCGAAATGATGCTGAATACTGGCTTGCTAGGCTCCATCGGCAAAGCAGAACGTGGCGATGACGCGTTAGCGGTGATTGCCAAACATCAATCGGTGTACTTGATGGCGGTGGGTGGCGCCGCCTATTTGGTGAGTAAGGCGATTAAACACGCACGCGTGTTGGCATTTGCAGATTTGGGTATGGAAGCCATCTATGAATTTGACGTGGTGGATATGCCAGTGACGGTGGCGGTAAGTGCCACGGGTGAGGCTGTACATAAAACTGGTCCAGCCAAATGGCAACAAAAAATTGCCATACATGCCACTTGATAGCAAAGCTGCATCTAAATGTGTCTTCTGTCACAGACCATGACTGCACCATTTGTTGTAATCTCAGTCATACTGAATACGTACAATGACGGATAAGATGACCATGTTGAAACGACTATACTGGATTGTGCCTTTGCTAGCGTTGACCTGTTCGGCTGCGCAGGCAGAATCTATGTTGGATTATTTAACCGATGCCAATGGTAAATACACAGGCCCGACGGTGGAAGACCAAATAGCCATTATGGATAAAGACCACAATGGCTTTGCTGATGTATTTGAAGTGCGTGCTTACTTAGAGCTGCAACATGGCAAAGGCTACGAGCAAGCACTGCTGGACAGATGGGAAGCCTCTGCCAGCGGCAAAAGCTGCAGCACGCCCTTTGCCAAAGAACTCTATACCGATAAAACTTACTAGCTTAAATCCAACAACGTTTGGCCGTTAAATAGAGATGTGAGAAATTTACATCTTTGAAACAAACCGCAGGTTTAGGCTAGTTTATAATGAATTAAGATATTATTTAAACGAGCCCCCACACTATGCTAAATGCCTATCACGCCCACGTACAAGAACGCGCTGCACAACAATTACCACCATTACCGCTCAATGCTGAACAAGTCGCTTCCTTAGTAGAGTTACTGAAAGCGCCGCCTGCTGGTGATGAGGCGCTTTTACTTAATTTGCTAGAAAATCGCATTCCAGCTGGTGTTGACCAAGCTGCGTATGTTAAAGCAGCTTTTTTGGCAGATATTGCCAAAGGCACTGCCACATCGCCATTGGTGAATCCAGAAAAAGCGGTAGCTTTATTAGGTACCATGTTGGGCGGCTATAACGTGCAGGCCTTGGTGGAATTACTCGATACGCCGATGGCCAGCCATGCTGTTGAAGCACTTAAACATACCATATTAATGTTTGATGCGTTTCACGACGTAGAAGCCAAAATGAAAGCGGGCAACGCGCACGCCAAAGCGCTGATGTCTTCTTGGGCTGACGCCGAGTGGTTTACCAGCAAACCAGCATTGGCAGCAGAAATCAAAGTAGTGGTGTTTAAAGTGGATGGTGAAACCAATACTGACGACTTAAGCCCAGCGCAAGAAGCATGGAGCCGTCCGGATATTCCGTTGCATGCTAAAGCCATGTTAGTGAATAAAATGCCAGAAGGCTTAGCCTTGATTGATAGCTTAAAAGCCAAAGGTTTGCCATTGGCTTATGTGGGCGATGTGGTCGGTACCGGTTCGTCACGTAAATCGGCCATTAACTCAGTGCAATGGTTTATGGGCAACGATATTCCTAATATCCCCAATAAGCGCACTGGCGGTGTCGTGATAGGCAGTAAGATTGCACCAATTTTCTTTAATACCGCTGAAGACTCAGGCGCGTTCCCGATTCAATGTGATGTCTCAAAAATGAACACAGGGGATGTCATCACTATCAAGCCATTTGCAGGCCAAGTGCTGAGTGAAGCGGGTG
>DASWSZ010000151.1:0-3507 GCA_036402395.1 Methylophilus sp. | reverse complement strand
TGGCGGTAAGTTTGTAGGCAGCCATGCGTTCAGGTGAAACGGTGACGCGAATGACACGGTCACGTTTACCGCCAAACTGCACTTCGCCCACACCGCTAATGGTTTCAAACTTTTTCTTGAGTACATTGGCCGCGTATAAATTCAGCTGCTGTATGGTACGGTCGCCGCTTAAGGCTAGCCAGATAATCGGTGAAGAATCAGTATCGACTTTTTGGATAATCGGCGGATCGGTATCGCTAGGCAGGCGGCGCACCACTTGGTTGACTTTGGCTTGAACCTCGTTAAATGCCACGTCAACATCTTTGCCTAAACTAAACGTAATGCTGACCGTGGAGGCACCGGGCGACGAAGATGACTGGATATGCTCAATGCCGGGCGTAGTGTTCACTGCCGATTCGATCACGCTTGTGATGGAGGTGTCAATAACATCAGGATTTGCGCCGCGTAAAGTGGTAGTGACCATCACCACCGGAAAATCAATCGACGGAATGCGGTCGATGCCGATGCGTTGATAGGCGATAATACCAAACAACACAATGACGCCGGACAGCATCCAAGCCAATACGTGTCGTTTAATGGAGAGTTCAGGCAAAGTCATGAGTTAAAATTCAACTTTCTTTTTGGTTCTCAGGCGTTTTGGGTCACATACGTTTTGGTCACCCACTAAGGCTAATACTATGGGTTCACCGCAGCCACGGGGCTTGCTTTGTCCAAAAGAACAGGCGTTTTATCAGTAAGAAACCCTGCGCCGTCCACCACTACCATGTCATTGGCATTCAGCCCTTCCAGTACCTCTATCGCGCCGTTTTGGCGTAAGCCTGTTTTCACAATGGCTTGGTAAGCGATATTGTCGCGCACCACATACACCACTTCACCGGCAGGACGCAGTACCAAACTTTCTTCTGGCACCATCATGGCTGCTGGCAAATCGCTGAGCACCACACTACCGGTTACGCTGGCACCAGGCTGCCAGCCTTGTACATTGTTAACATCAGCAATTACATCTATGCTGCGGTTGCCCTCGGTAATCAACGGTTTCAGTTCTTCAATCACGGTTTCTACCACTTGATTGCTGGTCGGTGTGGTTAAGCGCACTTTTAAACCGGGCTTAAGTTGCGCGCCAATATGCTCGGGAAACGGCAAGTGCGCGCGCAATTTTTGTTTAGAGACAATTTGTACGATGGGGTCGCCTATGCGCACGTAGTCACCGGTATCCACCAGTTTTTTTTCTACCACACCACTCACCGGTGCGATGACTTTAGATTTGCTACTGTTATGGTTGATGCTGCCAACGCGTGCGCGTGCCGCCACCAATTGCTGCTTAAGCACGTTTTGATTGGCCACCTCGGTATCTACCGCATTCTGTGAGATAAATTTTTTATCGACCAAGGCTTGGTTACGCGCCACGGTTTTGGCTTGATTGTCTAGCAGCGCCTGTATGCGCGCTACCTCGGCTTGGGCTTCGTTACGTTGCATGGCAAAATCAGTCGCATCTAAAGTGGCGACCAACTGGCCTTTGCTGACTTGGTCCCCCGGATTAACATGCACTTTAATGACACGGGCAGCCACTTCTGCCGCAATTGTCGGATCAACCAAGCCTTCTAGCGAACCTACGGTTTCTTGTGTCGTTTCCAGCGCCTGCGTTTTTACTTGCGTGACGGTCACGCGGGTGGCTCTGGCTTCTGCCGCATTGGCGTCTTTTTTTGCGCTCTCGCTGTCTTGACTAGCGCCACAGGCGGTGAGTTGCAGCGTCAAACACGCCAGTAGGGTGTACAAGTAAATATTATGCATAGGTCAGTGTGTATTCATCCATCATGAAGGTGAGTCTTCACTAGACTCAGTTTTTCTTATATATTGCCAATCAAAATGCGGGCCAGGGTCTGTTTTGCGGCCTGGTGCAATCTCCGAATGACCTACTATGTGTTGAATAGGATAATGCTGCTTCAACAATTCAATTAATAATGTCAGTGTTGCATACTGCGCTGGTTCAAAAGCGTCATCGTCGCTGCCTTCCAGCTCTATTCCGACCGAGAAGTCATTACATCGTTCCCTATCTTGCCAACTGGACACCCCAGCATGCCAAGCGCGCGCCAAGCAGGAGACAAATTGCAGCAAGCTGCCATCACGCCGAATGAGAAAGTGCGCCGACACTTTACGCGTATAAATCTCTGCATAATAAGGATGTTCGTTTGGGTCTAACTGATTGGTAAATAGCTGTAGGATACCATTGCCGCCATATTGCTTGGGCGGCAGGCTGATGTTATGTATCACGATCATATCGATGCTACATTGCGCTGGGCGTGCATCGAAATTGGGCGATAAGATTTGGTGGGATTGGTCTACCCAACCTTCAGTATTAAGACTTAAGCGATTCATTACGCTTTATTTTATTTCAATTTATACCAGTTGCGCTTAATAAGCTAAAATAAAGGCCTTTACAACGAACGAGGCGTAGACCTATGGTTTTTTTTCAATTATTTTTAATGCTGATTGTGATTTTGATTGCAGCGGAAGTATTTACCAATGCGCTCGAACATTTAGGTGAAAAGTTAGGCATTTCTGAAGGCGTCACCGGCTCTATTTTTGCGGCAGTGGGCACCGCCTTGCCAGAAACCTTGGTGCCATTATTGGCCATTTTTGCTTACACCGGTGCGGGTGGTGGCGATGCTAGCTCAACGGCTGGCCATGACATTGGCGTCGGTGCAATATTGGGTGCGCCCCTTATGTTAGCCACCTTGTCGCTATCATTGATGGCTATTTCGGTTTGGAAACGTCGCGGTACACAAGGTCACTTGCGACCAGAACGTACTGGACTGATTCGTGATTTAAACTTTTTTATTCTAGCGTTCTCGTTTGCTGCCATCGCCATGGTCATTCCGCACACTTTAGCAGTCGTGCGTTACGGCATCGGCGCGCTCATGGTGCTTATCTATTTTGTCTATGTGTTAATGACGATTAAAGCCTCCAAAGCGCTGGTAGAAGAAGGTCACGCCACCGAAGCGCAAGGCGATATGTATTTATGCAAACTGGGTTTGCCTAACAATATGGTTGTCATCATCATACAACTAGTATTGGGCTTAGCTTTGTTGATACTCGGTGCAAAAGGCTTTATTAATGAAGTAGAAGAAGCGGCGGCGATTATTGGTATTACTGCTTTACTGCTTTCTTTATTGATTATTCCAATTGCCACCGAATTGCCAGAAAAAGTGAACAGTATTTTATGGATACGTAAGGGTAAAGACACACTGGCGTTTGGTAACATTACAGGTGCGATGGTGTTTCAAGGTACCTTATTGCCGGCGATTGGGATTATGCTGACGGCGTGGGAAGCCAAACCAGAAGTGGTGTGGGGTATTTTGATTACCTTGTTAGCGGCAATCTGGTTACGCGTAGTGGTAGAACGCGGCGGCATTTTAGTGTGGCATTTATTGGTCAACGGCTTAATGTATATAACTTACTTGGTCATCGTGCTGAGCTAACTATTTGATCAAAATAAAAACCCAGCTT
>DASWSZ010000150.1:0-5358 GCA_036402395.1 Methylophilus sp. | reverse complement strand
AGACGCCGGGGCCGATTTGATTGGGGTAATTAAACGCACCAAAGGCATCCAGCAATTCCATGGCCGAGCGTGAAGTTTCTATCGTAATCACGTCCGCATCCATGTCTGCGATGGCTGGCAAAATATCATTGAACTCGGCATAGCACATATGGGTATGGATTTGCGTGGCATCGTCGGCCACACTTGCACTCAACTTGAACGCACGCACTGCCCAAGCCAGATAATGCGCCCAAGCGGCTTTTTGTAACGGCAAGCCTTCCCGCAACGCAGGCTCATCAATCTGAATAATGCTAATGCCTGCTTTTTGTAAATCATCCACCTCATCGTGGATAGCCAAAGCGAGTTGCATGGCCGTGGTTTCACGCGGTTGGTCATCGCGCACAAACGACCATTGCAACATGGTGATAGGCCCGGTGAGCATACCTTTGACTGGGCGCTGCGTCAGCGACTGCGCATAACGCGCAGTGTCCACCGTCATCGGCTGTGGTCTAAACACATCGCCATAAATCAGCGGCGGCTTCACACAGCGCGAACCATAGCTTTGTACCCAACCATGCTCGGTAAACGCATAGCCGGCTAACTGTTCACCAAAGAATTCCACCATGTCGTTACGCTCGGCTTCGCCATGCACAAGCACATCCAGCCCAATGGCTTCCTGCGCTTGTATGGCATGGGCGATATGGGTGCGCATATCGGCATCGTATTGCGACTGGGCAATCTCGCCTTTTTTAAATGCGGCGCGAGTGGCACGAATGTCTGCAGTTTGTGGAAACGAACCTATGGTGGTGGTCGGCAGCAAGGGCAAGTTCAAGCGTATTTTTTGGGCGATTTGCCGGACAGAAAACGTATGCGGACGCTCCTCACTCAAAGTGCTCAACGTTTCAAGCCGCGCCTTGACAGCAGGCGCATGTACACGTGCAGACCTAGCACGTGAAGCAATAGCAAGGCGTGATTCCGCCAGCGCATCGGCTACTGACGCGACCCCTTGATTGAGTGCTTGGGCAATAATGCTGAGCTCGGTTACTTTTTCATCAGCAAAGGCTAGCCAAGATTTAATTTCCGCATCTAGCTTCACTTCGTGCGCCAAGGTCACAGGCGTATGCAGCAGTGAGCAACTCGGCGCTAGCCATAAACGGCTGCCAAGCCTGTCTACCCATGGCGCTAGCATTGCGATGGTGTAGTCTAAGTCGTTACGCCAAACATTACGGCCATCAATCACCCCGGCCGAGAGCACCCAATGGCTGGGCATGGCATTGACCCATGGCCCTAACTGCTCGGGTGCACGCACCAAATCCAGATGTATGCCATCCACCGGCAAGGCCGAAATAAACGTTTGATAACGCAACACGTTGGCAAAATACGTGGTGAGCAACAACTTTGGACGCAGGCCCCTGAATCTGGCATAGGCATGCTCAAACGCTTTTAACCAGGCATCATCCAAATCCAGCGCAAAAATAGGCTCATCCATTTGTACCCATTCAATTTTTCTGGCATGCAACTCTTGTAATAAGTAAGCGTATTGCGTCGCCAAAGCGTCCAGCAAATCCAGCTTGTGGATGCCACGCGCTTTACTTAAATACAAAAAGCTGACTGGGCCGAGCAATACTGGCTTGACATGCTTGCTTAGTGTTTGCGCTTCATCTAACTGCGTCAAAAAATCATGCGCGTTAATACTGAATGTGGTGTCGGCATTGAGCTCAGGCACAATGTAGTGATAATTGGTATCAAACCACTTAGTCATTTCCATCGCCGGCTGCTCAGTATTGCCGCGCGCCAACGCAAAATAGGCGCTTTCTGGCGAAATATTGCTTGCGCCAAACGGCGCTTTGGCAAAGCGCTTGGGCTGCGCGCCAAACAATACCGTGTGATCCAGTACATGGTCATATAAAGAAAAATCATGCGTGGTGATAAAACTTAAACCCGTTTTTTGTTGCTTTTGCCAGTGTTCAGCCCGCAAGTTTTGCGCTGTGCCCTGTAATTGTGCTGGTGAAGTTTCACCACGCCAAAAGGCTTCTTGGGCGAATTTTAATACGCGTTGTTCGCCTACTCTCGGGTAGCCCAAAATATGCGTTTTAATGGTGTTCTGTGTCATGTTGCATGCTCACTTAAAAAGAAAGCAGGCATTTTGTGGTAGCAAATTAATTTAATAAAGCGAATATTTTTATGATAAATTTGAATTAAATTCATATCACTTGTTAAAGATATACCGCCTATGCTTGAAATTCGTCACCTTAAATCCCTAAAAGCCATTGCCGAGACAGGCAAGCTAGGCCTTGCAGCCGAGCGAGTATTTCTGACGCAATCGGCACTGTCACACCAAATTCGCGCACTTGAGGCGCATTATGAAATCACATTATTTAAGCGCGGCGCGCACGGTTTAAGCTTTACCCCTGCAGGGCAACGCTTGCTGGATTTAGCCCATGAATTATTACCGCTGATTGAAAAATCTGAGCGCGATTTAACGCGCTTAAAAAGTAGCCAAGCTGGCGAGCTACGTATTGTGTTGGAGTGCCACACCTGTTTTGACTGGCTTACGCCGGTGATGGATGTGTTCCGACGTGCATGGCCGGAAGTAGAGATTGATTTGGTCGCAGGCTTTCACAGCGACCCATGGTCTCTACTGCGGGAAGGCAAAGCTGATTTGGTGATAGGCGGTTTACCCGAAAAGATGGGGCAGCTGATCCAGCAAGCGTTATTCAAGTTTGAAATCATGGCGGTATTGCCACCCGACCACAGCAAACGCAACCGAGCCAAACTGTTGGCTGAAGATTTTAGCGATGAGACACTGATTACTTACCCGGTGCCGGAAGAAAGGATAGACATCATTCGCCATGTGCTCAAACCAGCGCATATCCACTTTGGCAGGCGTACCGCCGAACTCACTATCGCCATTATGCAACTAGTGGCCAGCCGCCGTGGCGTCGCGGCACTGCCTAGTTGGGGCATACAAAACTATGTAGAGCACGGCTATGTCATTGCCAAATCGATAGGCCCCAAAGGGCTATGGTCAGAACTACATGCGACAGGTACAGCTGACATGCTAGCGCGGCCCTATGCCAGCGATTTTATCCGCATTATTAAAACCACCTGCGCCAGCCACTTAGCCGGTATTAAGTTACTTTAAAGCCAATATTGATTAATGTATTAGGGTTGCAGAAATGCTTAAGCTATTGATTGGTACTATTTAAAAATGCACTTTTGGCTATTGCATACAATAGCCAAATAAGCAGCACAGGGATCACCAATGTTTGCAGCAAAAAAATGACAATCAGGTTAATAATATGTTTGGCCCAATGCTCAGCCGCCAGTTGCAGCTTTTTATAATGCGATTCCACATCAAACGTTGCTTTGGTATTCGCGATAAAACCATCTACAGAATTTTTGATGCCTGCCAATAATCCAGCCTTCGTGTCTTTGGCCGCTAACTGCTTAAATTCAGTGACTTTTTTCGGTGCTTGTTCAATGATTTTCTGGTTTGCCGCATATTCGGCCATTAAATACCTTTGCGACAGCATATCGGTGCCTATGGTGACCAGTGGAATGGCAAAACGTATCATCAATAAGATAATTAGTACCCTTGATAGCCAACCAGCATTTACTTGATGCTTGAAATACCACCATGCCCACCCTATTGCTGAAAGCGTAAGCAATAAGGAAATGAACCAATGACCGCCCATATGAATCAGCAACTTTTGTGCGCCCAAAGCAATACAGGCGGTCATCATTAAATCAGAAAAGTTTTCAACTAAATCATTGATAGGGTCTAGCAGTTGCCCTGGCGCTAACGTCACACCTACGCCCATAGGTTGGATAGCCACCTCTGTGCCTTGACCGAAAGAAATGGCTGCATTGAGTGCTCTGGCAGAGGCAAAACTGACAAATGCGCGTTGTAGGCCTTGGTCTACCAGCTTGTTGGCAGAGGTATCAAACACTGAAAACCATGAGCAAAGCGTCATCAGTAGCAAGGCAGCGCCTATGATGAGTTTGCGCGCATGATGTGGTAGAAAAAACGGTGCTGGGTTCATAGACGCTCTATTTTTGCTGGTGGATTGAGTATCTTGCATGATACCTTTTGTATAGGTTTAAATTGAATGCCAAACTTTTAAAAAGCCAATATTGTTAAGCCAATCACTTTAACAGCTAGTGAATCACGCAATTCTCAGCAACAAATGTGTTCTTTGACATTAAAGTCGTTTACATCTGACTCATATAAATCAATAAGTTAGGAATCTCCCAAGTTCTCATAAAGTTGTTTACAACTAACATCTAAAACAAAAATTACTTTGCTAGATTTACATTAAAGTTGTTAACAAGCATGTAATTGTTTCATAAGAATAAAAACGTAACTTATTTTAGGTCGGCTTCCGGCCCAAAGCAGACCTATAATTCAAAGTAAAAGTGTAAGAATTGCTTTTTGTGTTTGCCATACGTAAACTTAGGGCTCATTTAATAATTTTTAATGAGGATTTATTGTTATGGCTGGTAAATTTGAAATCTACAAAGATAAAGCCGATGAGTACAGATTCAGACTCAAAGCAGGGAATGGACAAACCATCCTGGCTAGCGAGGGTTACTCTTCTAAGTCCGGCTGTACTAATGGTATCGACTCAGTGAAAAGTAATGCTACAACAGACGCTAGATATGAACGAAAACAAACTACAAGCGGCAAATTCATGTTCACATTGAAATCAACAAACGGGCAAGTTATTGGCACAAGTGAAACTTATGAAAGTGAAGCATCACGAGATAACGGAATTGAGTCTGTCAAAACCAATGCACCCGAAGCAGCTGTTGTAGAAGTATAGTTAGCCATAAGCATGAGCTTGGTAAATGTAATCACTTTTTGACATGCAAGTTTACTGAATAGTCATTAGGTATATTCACTACTGTGGATTACCTGAACTGCATAGGGTTCCATTTCAAACAATGCGTATTTTAAAAAAAAGGAATGTGTTCTTGTAAACCGTAAGTAACTAAAAAGATCAATATCATGTGGACAACACCAGCAGCTACTGAAATGCGTTTTGGCTTTGAAGTTACAATGTAAGTTATGAACAAGTAATTCACGGCAACAGAAAATTAAGAGCCCATTCAGCAATGAGTGGGCTTTTTTATATGTCGATAGAAAGTTTTTATAGAGGGTCCGCTTTGGACCGTTAGCTGAAGCTGACAACTTTAAAAATTTAGAGCGGTAACTTTAGACTAAGCAAATCACTGCAATTTCATAAACTGAGATTTTAAGCCTAAGTGATTAAATTAATGAGATTAAGCGATCAGGCGGGCGAAGCTGTGGCATCCACGTTTTTAATTGTTTGGATCACGCTAGATAATTCCTCAGTCAGCTCAATCTCTTCTTTT
>DASWSZ010000149.1:0-23311 GCA_036402395.1 Methylophilus sp. | reverse complement strand
TGTCAAAAGTGTAGGCATTTATCCTATAGGCTCAGTGGTATTGCTTAAGTCTAAGCGCTTGGCCGTGGTCATTGACCAGTCCGACAAGACCTTGCTTAAACCCATCGTGAAAGTGTTTTTCTCCGTGCAGTCCAAATCACGTATTGCGATAGAAACGCTGGATTTGTCAAAAGCTGCGGTGCATGACGAAATCATCGGCCATGAAACAGCCTCGACCTGGGGCATTCATGATGTGCATGAACTTTGGCAGCCGCCTAACGTCTGAGTTGGGCAAATTAAGTTTTAGCGATATAATATAGAGCTTCTGAGGAACGCTGCGAGAGTATTCCCACACTCCCAGGCTCAGAGATGTAGTAACGGCGTTCACTTTTAATTACTGTGCGAGCATGGAATATAAAGGTGAGCGTTAGCCCTCCAATTTTTTTCCTGCTCAGTCGCATTTATTTTATGCCACATTCGTTTAAGGAAGATGATGAATACCGTTACTGATATCAAAGACTATGTCATTGCTGACATCTCATTGGCCACTTTTGGCCGTAAAGAAATTGCCATTGCCGAAACAGAAATGCCAGGGCTGATGGCGATCCGTGAAGAGTTTGCCAAAGCGCAGCCACTCAAAGGCGCGCGTATTACTGGCTCACTCCACATGACCATCCAAACTGCGGTGTTGATAGAAACACTGAAAGACTTAGGCGCAGAAGTGCGTTGGGCCTCATGCAATATCTACTCTACCCAAGATCACGCAGCGGCTGCCATTGCCGCTGGCGGTACACCGGTGTTTGCCATCAAAGGTGAGACGCTGACGGAATATTGGGATTACACCCACCGCATTTTTGAATGGTCGGATGGCGGCTATACCAATATGATTTTGGACGATGGCGGCGACGCTACCTTGTTGCTGCATCTGGGTACGCGTGCTGAAAAAGATCTCTCTGTAGTGGCTAATCCAAGCTCAGAAGAAGAAATCTGTTTATTTGATGCGATTAAAGCCAAACTCAAAACCGACCCTACTTGGTATTCAACACGCTTAAGCAAAATCATCGGCGTGACGGAAGAAACTACCACTGGTGTGCATCGCTTGTACCAAATGCATAAAGAAGGCAAATTGGCGTTTCCAGCCATCAACGTCAACGATTCAGTGACTAAATCTAAGTTTGATAACTTGTACGGTTGCCGTGAAAGTTTAGTGGATGCGATTAAACGCGCAACGGATGTCATGATTGCCGGCAAAGTGGCGGTGGTGGCTGGTTATGGCGATGTGGGTAAAGGTTCTGCCCAAGCATTACGCGCATTATCTGCGCAAGTGTGGGTCACAGAAATTGACCCGATTTGTGCCTTGCAAGCGGCCATGGAAGGCTACCGCGTAGTGACCATGGATTATGCAGCGGAACATGCCGATATTTTTGTGACGGCTACAGGTAATTACCATGTGATTACGCATGACCATATGGCCAAAATGAAAGACCAAGCCATCGTCTGTAACATTGGCCACTTTGATAACGAAATCGACGTGGCAAGCCTAGAAAAATATGAGTGGGATGAAATCAAGCCACAAGTCGATCATGTGATTTTCCCTGATGGTAAAAAAATCATATTATTGGCCAAAGGTCGCTTGGTGAATTTAGGTTGCGGTACTGGCCACCCAAGTTATGTCATGAGCTCTAGCTTTGCTAACCAAACCATTGCGCAAATTGAGTTATTTACCCAGCAAGCTAAATATCCAGTCGGCGTCTATGTATTGCCTAAGCACTTGGATGAAAAAGTGGCGGTATTGCAGTTGAAAAAACTTAATGCGCAATTAACGCGTTTATCTGAAACGCAAGCGGCGTATATTGGCGTATCGCAAGATGGTCCATATAAACCAGATACTTATCGTTATTAACTAGGTGATGGAATGAGGTAGTCGGTGCTACACTGGCTACCTTATTGTGAGTAAAAGGATAGACCATGAAATTACTGATAGGCTGGATACTCAATGCATTAGCGTTACTAGCAGTGGCTTACTTTGTGCCCGGAATCCATGTCTCGGGTTTTGTGGCGGCCTTAATTGCCGCTTTGGTGGTGGGTTTTGCCAATATGCTGATTAAGCCCATTTTAGTATTACTCACCTTACCCGTGACCATCATTACCTTAGGCTTATTTATATTTGTCATTAATGGCCTGTTATTTTGGGCGGTGGGCCACCTGTTGGATGGCTTCAGCGTAGATACTGTGATGGCGGGTATTATCGGTGCCCTGGTATACAGCCTGATTTCGTGGATATTGAGTGCGATTGTGATAGATAAAGACTGAAAACACTGACATGCTCAGTCAACATTAAAACTAATAAAGATGACAATGGTGAATACAAGTATTGCTTACAGCTTCGAGTTCTTTCCGCCTAAAACAGCAGAGGGCATGGCCAATTTGCGTGAAGCGAGAGCGCAACTGACGCAATTTAAGCCGGAATTTTTTTCCGTGACCTTTGGTGCGGGTGGCTCTACGCGTGACCGCACCATGGACACCGTGTTTGAAATTCAAGCCGAAGGCCATGAGGCAGCGCCGCATATTTCTTGTATTTCATCCAGCAAAGAAGAAATTCGTGAGCTACTGAGCGCCTATCAAGCCAAAGGCATCAAGCGTTTGGTGACCTTGCGTGGTGACGTGCCGTCAGGCGAGGTGAGTGCGGGTGATTTTAAATATGCCAATGAATTGGTGGCGTTTATTCGGCAAGAAACTGGCGACTGGTTTCATTTGGAAGTCGCGGCCTATCCTGAGTTTCATCCTGAAGCATCGTCGGCGGCAAAAGACATTGCTAACTTTAAGCGTAAAGTAGAGGCGGGCGCAGACTCTGCCATTACCCAGTATTTTTACAATACAGACGCCTATTTTCAGTTTTTAGACACCTGCGCGCAACAAGGCATTACCGTGCCTATCGTGCCAGGTATTATGCCGATTTATAACTACACGCAGTTGGCCCGTTTTTCTGGCGTGTGCGGCGCAGAAATTCCACGCTGGTTGCGTTTAAGGTTGGAAGCGTATGGTGATGATATGCCGTCGCTACGTGCGTTTGGCGCCGATGTTGTGACTGAGGTGTGCAATAAATTGGTTGAATCTGGTGTCACCAGCATGCATTTTTATACACTGAACCAAGCGGGTACTATCGCCAAAATCATTCAAAACCTAGACTAGTAGTGCTAGGTATATAGTGCTAGGATTAATCAGCATTAACTCACTAGGATTGGCTGGTTGAGATAAGGCGTTGTGCGTTTACTGCAGTGTTAAGCCTTTAGGGTTAAACACGGCATCTTCCACAAATAAATAATCTTTCTTACGCGTGTCATCCCACAACATCATCATGGTGATCCAGCGGATTTCCTCGATGGTGATGGCTTGTTTTAAGGCCATGGCGCGGTCCAAAATCAAGTCGCGCTCATTCGGTTGTATCACTTTCGCTTGTTCAATAAAGTTTAAAAAGCTTAAACTTTCTGCATCAATCTTATCCAGTTCCGCTTGTGAGTAGACGCGAATCGACGGTGGGTTAGATAAATACAAATGATGTGGTTGGCTGATTAAACTGCGCAAATCTTTGTACCAATCAAAAGCCCCCATGATGTCTTGATGCTCAAAACCTGCTTCTGACAGTTCTTGTGCCAGCAAGAGCTCTTCAGCCATCGAGCGGTGGCTGCTGTGTTGTGCGCCCAGATAATTCTGGAACATAAAAATAAGGACTTCTAACATGCGCTTCCCCTCAAATCATCCATGATGTTGTAGTGCTTGTTTTTAAGTGGACATCTAAGTGCAGGGTTATACTAAGCGCTGATATTTCCCGCCTTGTACTGCTGCTACTTTTCCATCTAATTCTAGTAATGTAAGCATGGTGGAAAGTGCTGGCGCGGTCAAGCGGCTAGCGCCCAATAACTGTTCAAAATCAATAGGGTCAAAACCCATACAAGCCAATACACTGGCGGCTTCTGGGCTGATGTTAGCTCTTTCGGGTAATAGCCCGTTCGGGCTATTCGGTTGTAGACAGCCATTGTTTAATTGCGGCGCAATTTCGTTCAAAATGTCCTCGGTAGACTCCACTAGCTTGGCGCCTTGCTTAATGAGTTGGTGGCAGCCTTTGGTCACTGGGGAGTGTATAGAGCCTGGAATAGCAAACACATCGCGGCCTTGTTCTGCTGCTAAACGTGCTGTAATGAGCGAACCGCTATCAATATTGGCTTCGACCACTAAGCAACCTATACTCAAGCCACTAATGATACGGTTACGCCTAGGAAAGTGTTGCGCTTTAGACGGCGTACCCAGTGGAAACTCTGACAGCATCAAGCCTTTTTGCACGATGTGATGGGCAAGCTCGCGGTGTTTGGCTGGATAAACAATGTCTAAGCCTGTGCCAACCACGGCAATGGTCGCACCGGTAGATTTGAGTGCACCACGGTGTGCTGCGCCATCAATACCTAAGGCCATGCCGCTGACTACGCACAGACCATGCCGACATAAGTGCTCAGCAAAGTCCTCTGCGTTTTTCTCGCCTTGCGGCGTGGCATGGCGGCTGCCTACCATGGCAATGCTGGGTAACTTAAGGTGGTCAAGATTGCCTTTTGCATACAGTAAGGCGGGTGGGTTGGCTATTTCGAGCAAAGGCGCTGGATAGTGCTGGTCGGCCAGGGTAATCAGATGATTATGCTCGTCGTCTAACCAGCGCAGGGTAGGTGCTGTAGTCGCTGCATCCACACCTTGCGCAATTGCGCTGGCAATGGCATCGTCTACAATTTCGCGTAGCTGAGCAGTTTTTGCGCTGAAAATTGCATCTGGGCTACCAAAGCGGCTGAGTAATTGGCATAGCGTGGCGCTGCCTAGGCTAGGGATGATGCTTAGTGCCACCCACAATGCGGCATCATCTGGCCTATCGTGGGTAGTGGCCATAGTACTTAAGGCGTTTGTACGCTGTCTAAAGTATTCACAGGTTCGTTAGTTTGCATAATCAGACCATAAGAAACACGTTCAAAGGTTCTAAATATCATCAACAAACCAATGCGCTCGTCTGGTAACTTCACTTCGCCCAGTGCAGGCTGGCCAGCGGCTGGTTTCACATCTGATTTAGACTTAACGTACTCTGGATCTTTAATGGTTTTGCCATAGCGGCTAATCGCCAACACATGGCCTTCTTCTAAACCATCTCGCGTGCCACGATTAATCGCTACCACCGTTTCAGGACCAGCTTCTGCTACGCCGCCGTAAATTTTGATAATACGGCCTTGCACCTCTTGCTCCGGCGCATGTGGCACAAAGCTTTCATTAAAGCCTTCGGTAGCCACCACTAGTCTATCTTTGGTAAATATCTCTTCTTTGGCTTTTACAATATCGGCAGAAGCTGGTTGACCAAATTTAGTAATACGCGTGTCACCCAAGTAAATCGCTTCTGTGCCTAAGGTTTCATTAGTGTCAGGGTCGCGCAACTCATTGCCAGGACGATAGATATTCCAAAAGGTATGGTCTTCATCGGTGAGGTTGTTGATGTAGACGCGTGTGCCTGGGCTAAGGATTAAGCGATTGTCCTGCGCCGCCACGATTCTGGGGGACGCATCTAATTGACCGTTTTCGATTAGCAGAGGTTGACTAAGGAATGGACTAATCACGTTCGGTGGAATCGTGTAAATGGCTTGTTTTTCTAACGGTTCTTCAATCACGCCGGGTTGCAGCACGACGGTATTGTTTCTGAGTAACTTAAACTCTGGCGTGCCGCCGCTGGTGTCTAGTACCACCACATCGCCGGGGTAGATTAAATGGGGGTTTTTGATTTGCGCGCGATTCATGCGCCACACTTTTGGCCATTGCCATGGATTTTTCAAAAATCGACCAGAAATGCCCCATAAAGTATCGCCTTTAACCACCACGTAACGTTCTGGGTAATTTTTTTGCAATTGAATTTCGTCTGCCAGTGTAGATAAGCTTAAGCAACTTAGACAAAGCAGCGTTATAATGTGACGAAACATACGGTTGACCTCGGTCAAATTGAGCGGAAATATCCGCGAACTAGCATTAAATTTATCACGTAATTCATTCAACAATCAAGCTTTTTTGGCAAAGCAATATGACCAAGCTAGCCATTGTTGATTTAAGGCAACACTTTTAGTTTATGGCACTCCTGACAATACTTAAATACCCGGATCCACGCTTGCATACCGTGGCAAAACCAGTTACGGCCTTTAACGCAGAGCTCAAGCGTTTAATTGTCGATATGCATGACACCATGTATATGGCGCCCGGCATAGGCTTGGCTGCGACGCAGGTAGATAGACATATCCAACTGATCGTGATTGATACCAGTAAAGAGCAAAATGATTTACTGGTGCTGGTTAATCCAAAGATTACCGCCAAAGACGGCGTGCAAGAGTACGAGGAAGGCTGTTTGTCGGTGCCCGGCGTCTATGAAACAGTGCAACGTGCGCAAAAAATCACGGTGGATGCATTAGACCAGGACGGCAAGCCATTTACGCTAGAGGCTGAGGGTTTGCTCAGTGTCTGTATCCAACATGAAATGGACCATTTACTCGGCAAGGTATTTGTCGAGTATTTGTCGCCGCTCAAGCGTAATCGCATCAAAACAAAAATGGTGAAACATAACCGCGAACTGGTACGCAATTCTTATTAGTATGAACATCATATTTGCGGGTACGCCTGAGTTTGCTGTGCCAGCCTTAGCAGCGTTAATAGAAGCAGGGCATACTATCGTCATGGTACTGACACAGCCTGATCGGCCCGCTGGTCGTGGCATGCAACTACGAGCTAGCCCAGTTAAGCAGCTGGCGCTGCAACATCAATTAAGGGTTTTCCAACCAGAATCTCTTAAACCACAAGAAGTCCAAGCCCAGATTGCGGCGGTGCAGGCGGATGTGATGATTGTTGCCGCCTATGGTTTGATTATCCCCACCGTGGTACTTAATATGCCCAAGCTGGGCTGCTATAACATTCACGCTTCACTGTTACCAAGATGGCGCGGCGCCGCGCCTATACACCGTGCTATTTTGGCGGGCGATGCTGAAACAGGCGTCACCATAATGGAAGTCGTGCCCGCGTTGGATGCTGGTGCGATGGTGAGTAAAGGGGTGGTGCCGATACTGGTCAGCGATACCACCCAAAGCCTGCATGATGCGCTCAGCCACATGGGTGCAAGCTTAATGGTAGAAGCCATGCAAAGGCTGGCCAGCAGAGGTAAGCTTGAGGCAACGCCGCAAGACGAAAGTTTAGTCACCTACGCGCACAAGCTGGAAAAAGCGGAGTCAAAAATGGATTGGCAGCAATCTGCCGAGGCCTTGTCGCGTCAAGTTAGAGCGTTTAATCCGTTCCCTGTTGCCACAGCGCAATTGAGAGGGGAGGCTTGCCGTATTTGGTTTGCCATTGCCCAAAATGATCAAACTAACTCAGCTCAAACTAAGCCAAATCAAGCTAAACTGGGTGAAGTGGTCGCTGTGGGTGAGCAGCTTATAGTCGCTTGTGGTCATGGCTTATTAAACATTAGCGAATTACAAATGCCAGGCGAAAAACGTCAACCTGCGCAACAGTTTATGAAGCGCCATCAAATTAAATTGGGCGAGCTGTTTAGCTAACTTGTGACTTCGCTTATATAAGTCAACACTCATTAATCAACGCACACTAGTGCGTATATTTTTTGGCGCATCAACTTTATCTAGCAACATGCGTTTATTCAACTTGATGCTTGTTAACATTGATAGTGCGATGCATGACTTGAATAATTCGCACAATAGCCGCATATTAAAACCATTCATCAGCAATATCGTTTACAGAATTTAAGGAGTAGCAAATGTTTGGAAATTGGATGAAAACCTTTGTGTTAATGGCCGCCATAGTTGCGCTATTTGGCAGTGTAGGCGCAGCATTGGGTGGCGCCAGTGGCATGATGATCGCCTTGCTGGTCGCGGCGGGCATGAATGTGTACGCCTATTGGTTTAGTGACAAAGCCGTGCTTAAAATGTATGGCGCTATGGAAGTGACGCCAGACAATGTGCAATTTCGTAATTACTACAATATGGTTAAAGAGTTGGCGCAAAATGCCGAGCTGCCGATGCCAAAAGTGTATATTATGGATGAGCCACAACCCAACGCATTTGCCACTGGCCGTAATCCTGAGCATGCTGCGGTGGCTGCCACCACTGGCATTATGCAAATTTTAAGCGAGCGCGAATTGCGTGGCGTGATGGCGCACGAACTGGCGCACGTTAAACACAGAGATACGCTGATTTCGACCATTTCTGCCACAGTGGCCGGTGCAATCTCAACCATTGCGCAGTTTGGTATGTTCTTTGGCGGCGGTCGCGGTGAAGATAGGCCTAACCCAATTATTGGCATTTTAATGATGTTTTTAGCGCCAATGGCGGCAGGTTTAATTCAAATGGCTATCTCGCGCAGCCGTGAATTTGAGGCGGACCGAGGTGGCGCGGAAATCTGCAAAGACCCAAAGGCCTTGGCCAGTGCATTAGAAAAAATCCATAACTACGCGCATAAAATACCTAATCACACAGCAGAAGCGCATCCTGAAACAGGGCAGATGATGATTATCAATCCTTTGTCTGGCGCAGGCTTAAAAGGCTTGTTTAGTACACACCCGCAGACGGAACAGCGCGTGGCTAAATTGATGGCGATGGCTAACCAATATTAATTGGCCAGTATTAATTGGCAAAATAACGAACAGGGCGATAGTGATATCGCCCTTTTTTGTGGGCGGCATCAATATATTAGTACGCGTAAAACACGAATCCAGTAAAATCGACGGTTACATTCACTTGAAAGACCACTTTGTATATCTCCCAACAAATTGCCGCACATGCTGTTTCGCAAGTGTTATCTGGTCGCAACTTAACGCTGGCTTTGCCCGATGCGCAAAAAGTGTTTGCGAATGCTACGCCACAGCAACGCGGTGCGGCGGCAGATTTAAGTTATGGCACTTTGCGGTTTTATGGTGAGTTGGAAATTTACTTGAATCAGCTGTTAGAAAAACCACTATCTGATGGCCGTGTACATGCTTTATTGTTGGTGGCGCTGTATCAGTTATTACATGACAAGGCCGATGATTTTACAGTGGTGAATCAAGCGGTGACGGCTGCCAGCTTTGCCAAGCCGAGGTGGGCTAAAGGTTTGGTCAATGGAGTGTTGCGAAATTTTTTGCGTAAAAAGGCGGATATCGCGCAAGCGCTACAAGGTAATGAAGTCGCGCAGTATTCTTATCCGCAATGGTGGATTAACAAGCTGAAAGTGCAATATCCAGAAAAGTGGCAGCGCATGTTGATGGTAGGTAATGATCATCCACCCATGACTTTGCGCGTCAATCAGCAGAAAGTAGCCACTACCGAATATGTGCAATTGCTGGATAGGCAAGGTATTGTTGCTCAACAAATTGGCCCAAGCGCGGTGATGCTTACCCAAGCGCTACCGGTTGAGAAAATCCCCGGCTTTACTGATGGTGTGGTGTCGGTGCAAGATTTAGGCGCACAATTAGCACCGCAGTTGTTAGATATGCAAGCCGGCATGCAAGTGTTAGATGCCTGTTGTGCGCCGGGCGGCAAAACCGGCCATATTTTAGAAACAGCAGCGGTGAACTTAACCGCCATCGATAGTGATGAACTGCGCTTAAAACGAGTGGCGAGCAATTTAGACCGATTGTCGCTCAAAGCGCAGCTAAAAGTCGGCAACGCCGCCAATACGCAAGGTTGGCATGACGGTCAGTTATACGACCGCATAGTGGCGGATGTGCCTTGTAGCGCCTCTGGCATTGTGCGACGCCATGTGGATATTAAATGGTTAAGGCGTGAATCGGATATTGTCTCTTTTGCGCAACAGCAGTCAGCCATTTTGTTGAATTTATGGCAATTGTTGGCAAAAGGCGGTAAATTACTTTATGTTACTTGTTCGATTTTTAACGAAGAAAATCAACAACAAATGGATCAATTTCTTGCTACCCATGCCGATGCCACGCAGTTACCACTAGACATGACCGTATGCCAACAATGGGGCATGACCTGTGAGCATGGTCAATTGGTACCCAGCTTATTACACGATGGTTTGTTCTATGCGCTACTGCAAAAAAATTAGTGCGTTTATTGTTGTGTTGTGTGTATGTACGCTGGCGATTGCAGCGGGTAATAGCATCACGATTAAGAATGCAGAGCTGATGGATATGGATACTGAGTATGAATTAAACGCAGATTTTGATATTCACTTTGATGAAGCGCTAGCAGAGGCCATCAACAAAGGTGTACCACTGGCGTTTATTATCGAGTTTCAAATTGTAAAGCCACGCCAATATTGGTTTGACGACGAAATTGTGACGGTCACCAAGCATACTAACCTCAATTACCATGCACTTACCCGACAATATTTGGTCAGCGATGACAGTCATCAAAAATCATTTGAAACCTTAAGTGAAGCCAGACAACAACTGATGCAGTTGCGTGATTGGCGCGTGGCGGCTAAAAATTTGTTAGACAAAGATGAGCGCTACCAAGCCGCTTTACTCATGCGTTTGGACAAAACCAAGTTGCCCAAAGCCATACAGGTCGACGCCATAGGTTCTACCGATTGGAATTTAGCTTCGCCCATTTTCCGCTGGTCGCTTAAAGACCTGTAAGTATTTAGCATGCGTTACATCATTTTTATCAGCATTGCCGTCAGTTTGGTGCTGTTATACCTCTTGTCGGTGGCTAGTTCTAACTCTGCCATTTCTGGCGATTATTACAAAATCCTGCTCTATATCAATATTGGCCTAGCTTGCGCCTTGTTTGTGGTGGTCAGTTACCAGTTGTGGCACTTGTATAACAATGCCAAAGCCAAAGTGGTGGGTAGCCGCTTAAACTTTAGATTGCTGGGTACTTTTGCGTTGATGGCGATTATTCCTGGCTTGGTGGTGTATCTAGTGTCGGTTAATTTTCTAACGCGCTCCATCGAATCATGGTTTAACGTTAAAGTAGAGTCGGCATTAGACGGTGGTTTGAGCTTGGGGCAGCGTGCTTTAGACATTATGCTGGTGGAGCTAGAGGCCAAAGCGGAAAATATGACGACCTCATTGGCCTTTCAGCCTGCGGGTGCGCATTACGCTATGCTGAATGATATGCGCGAGAAATCCGGCATTTTAGAAGCGGCCTTACTCACGCCACAAGGCGGTATTTTGTCGGTATCCAGTGGCGACCCCAATAGTTTCTTGCCAGAGTTACCCAGTATTCCGCAATTGCGCCAAGCGCAACGTCAGATCTACGGCAAGATAGAGCCGATTGCTGGTAAAGGCTTGTATATGCGCGTGCTGGCGCCGGTAGAGGCGGCCGGCCTTACTGGCGAAACACGCATCCTGCAATTGCTACAACCGGTGCCTAAGGCGCTATCCAATACGGCCGAAGCGGTGCAAGAGGTGTATCAGGATTATCAAGAGCTATCCTACAGCCGCAACTCCTTAAAAGATGTGTTTACGCTGACTTTGACCATGGTGTTGATGTTAGCCATGCTGTCAGCCTTGGCCATCGCGTTTTTATTGAGTCGGCGCTTATCTCAGCCGATTACCGTATTGGCAGAAGGTACGCGCGCCATTGCCAGTGGCGATTACAGCAACGTATTGCCCGAGGATGGCAATGATGAATTGGGCGTGCTGGTCAAATCGTTTAACAGCATGACGCGCCAGTTGGATGACGCCACCAAAGCGACTGAACAAAATCGGGTGCGGGTGGAAGCTGCGCGCGCCTACTTAGAGACTATTTTGGCGCATTTGTCGTCAGGCGTGCTGGCGATTAACGAAAAATCGGAATTAAGAACCTATAACTTAACCGCATCCAATATCTTAGGGGTGGCGCTGGCCCCGTTTGAAAACCAGCAATTTACCTTGATAGCTGAGTCACACCCGTTTTTGCAGGACTTTATTAATACTATTAAAGCGCATTTTGATGCTACCAATACACAAGATGCGACTAAATTGGAGTTGAATCAACAGCTAGAAATTAAGGGTAACCACGGTATCCAGAATATATTGGTACGTGCCACACGTTTGCCTAAAGAGGCCGGCAGTGGTTTTGTGGTGGTGTTTGATGATGTGACCTCAATGGCGCAAGCCCAGCGCGATGCGGCTTGGGCTGAAGTAGCGCGGCGCTTGGCGCATGAAATCCGTAATCCGCTCACGCCCATACAGTTATCGGCTGAGCGTTTGCAGCATAAACTTTACGCCAAGCTAGAGGAAGCCGATGCCGCCTTGCTTAAACGTGCCACGGAAACCATCGTCAACCAAGTCGGCGCCATGAAAACCATGGTCAATGAGTTTAGTGAGTATGCGCGCACACCCTCAGCACACTTGACCAGTTTGAATCTGAATGATTTGATTATGGATGTGTGCAGCCTGTATGACGGTGAGCGCACTAAGCTGTTAATCAAATTGCTACCGCAACTACCCGCCGTGTCGGGTGATGCCAATATGTTGCGGCAAGTGTTACATAATTTAATTAAAAATGCGCAGGATGCGTTGGCGAATCAGGACGCAGCTGTTATAGAATTGAGTACCGCCGTGGAAGCGGATCGCGTCAAGCTGACCGTGTCCGATAACGGTCAGGGTTTTCCGTTGGATTTGTTGACGCATGCGTTTGAGCCGTATGTGACCACTAAAGTGCATGGCACTGGTTTAGGTTTGGCCATCGTTAAAAAAATGGTGGAAGAGCATCAAGGCCACATTAAAATAGAAAACAGAGAACATGGCGGAGCAAGTATAATCATCTTGTTGCCGATTGAAAAATCAATGAAAATCAAACAATTAACGCAAGGTGTAGAGTAAGTTAAGGGAAGTATAAACATGGCATCACGAAGTGTGTTGGTGGTAGATGATGAAATTGGGATTCGTGAATTATTAAGCGATATCTTGCATGACGAGGGTCACCATGTCCGCGTAGCAGAAAATGCCCAAATTGCACGTGAAGAGCGCTTAAAACAGCGGCCAGATTTGGTGTTGTTGGACATCTGGATGCCAGACTGCGACGGCATCAGCTTGCTAAAAGAATGGGGTAACTCTGGTTTGCTGACGATGCCGGTGGTGATGATGTCAGGTCACGGTACCATCGATACCGCTGTCGAAGCCACACGTATTGGCGCCTTTGATTTTTTAGAAAAACCCATCGCGCTACAAAAACTACTCAAAACTGTCACCGCGGCGCTTAAGCACGGTGAGAGTCACCCGCATACCGAAATGAATTTAGCCAGCTTTGGCAAAAGCTTGGTGATTAATGAGTTAAAACAACGCTTAGAGCAAGTCTCCCGCAGCAAAAATTCACTGTTATTGGTGGGTAAAAAGGGCGGTAGCGTTGAGTTGTGCGCGCATTTTCTTAGCCAACCCGGTACGCCTTGGGTGGTGTTGAATGAGTATGACAAGTTGGCCACCTCGCCGCTGGATGTGCTGGAGCAAGCGAGAGAGGGTGTGTTGTTTATTGAAGAAGTGACCGCGCTGAATAAAACCGAGCAAAAAGGCTTAAGCCTGATTATTTCTAAAGCGGAAAAATATGCCGCGCGTGTAGTCTGTGCCACTGTCTATGGTATTCCGCAATTGATAGAAAACGGCTACTTGGAGCAAGGCTTATTACAAGTGCTGGCCAGTGCCGCGTTAAAAGTGCCATCGCTTAACGAGCATAGAGAAGACGTGCCTGACTTGGTGAGCGCCATGGCGACGCTGATGGTGGAAACGCTGAATATTGGTTATAAAACCTTTGATGTGGCCGCGCTTAACGCCTTAAGAAATGCTGAATGGCAAGGTGATATTTCTGAGCTGGAATCAGTGGTGGAAAACTTAATGCTGACCACCATAGGCGATGTGATTACTTTGGAAGATGTGCAGCGTGTGTTGGAGCAATTTAAACAAGCGCCGACGGATGCAAGTACGCATGCGCCGTTGCCGATTAACTTGGTGCAATCATTGCGTGAATCGCGCGATGATTTTGAGCGCTTTTACTTTCAATACCATATGAAATTGATTAACAATAATATGAGTAAATTGGCCGAAGTGTCTGGCCTTGAACGCACGCATTTGTACCGTAAGCTAAAGCAGCTGGGCATTAAAATCAAGGGTTAACAATCAAACTTAAAGCGCAAACTTAAAGCGAACGGCTTAAATCTGAGCTGAAAATGAACCCCTATGATTAGTCATTTTTAAGCTCCAGCACCACCGGCGTGTGGTCGCTAGGCCGCTCTAGTTTGCGTGGCGTTTTGTCTATAATGCAATTAAGGCATGCCTCCTTCAGTGGCGTGCTCACTAGAATATGGTCTATGCGCATACCAAAATTGCGTCTAAAGCCCATCATGCGGTAATCCCACCAACTAAAACTTTTTTCTGGCTGCTCAAATAATCTAAAAGTGTCATGCAAGCCTAGCGCGGCAATGCGTTGAAATGCCGCGCGTTCTGGCGGGCTCACCAACACTTGTCCTAGCCACGCGGCTGGGTCATGGCAATCGCGGTCTTCGGGTGCAATATTGTAATCGCCTAATAGGGCAAGTTTTGGGTGCGTCACCAGCTCATGGGCAAGCCAATTGGTAAGTGCCTCTATCCAGCGCAATTTATACTGATACTTATCAGAATCCACTGCTTGACCATTTGGAATGTAAGCGCACACTACGCGTAGACCATTGATGGTAGCTGTTATGACGCGTTTTTGTTCGTCCTCAAAATGTGGGATACCCAATTGCACATCTTGCATAGGATGGCGACTTAAAATCGCCACACCGTTGTAGGTTTTTTGACCGCTATGAATCGCTTGATAGCCAGCGGCTTGCAGTGCCTCGTAAGGAAACTTGCTGTCTTCTTGCTTGGTTTCTTGCAAGCACAGCACATCCACTGGGTTGGCCGCTAGCCATTCCAATACATGAGGTAGCCGCACATTCAGCGAGTTGACGTTCCAAGTAGCAAGTTTCACAGGTAGATCTCAATAGTAATCACGGTTGCTATTTTAACATGCATTAAAAATGCACTGCATTTAGCAATTTCTGCTTTTAAGTTGGATGAAGTAAATGCTGTATGACTAGGGTTGGGGCGTTGGCTATGCCAAACCTTTTAGGACAGGTAGCGCGGCAGCTGCATAAATTCAAGCTACTTGGCATGCGTGTTAGTAAGGGGTACAAATTTTTTATGCACACCAACTGAGATAAACATGATGCAAGCAAAAGCGTTTGAAAAGCCTACGCTAGTTATCGATAACACAAGTGGCAATTACCAGCCTTTACCGCCGCGTGAGCCATGTTTTAAGGCCGGATCATCGTTGGCAATACAGCGCCCCAAGCCTAAGAAACTGGCGCGCGTGCCTTTGGGGCAGCCTTCTTCGCGAGCCAATGCTTCCACTTTGGTTTTAGCCACGGCTGCTTTTTGCGCATCGACATATTCCCAGTAGCCGTTAGGGTGCAAAATTACCTCATCGCCACTGCTGGTTTTGGCTGTGATGTCTTCGTCTGTTAGTTCGGCAGCTTGCGCGGTAATCAGACTATTTAAACTCGTCAAACAAGCCAATATTAATAAAAAACGTCGCATGGATTCCTCGAATAGAACACTGAATGAATAAGCCTATAGCGTAAGCGAATGCGTTAAAAAAGTATAGCGCGCAAACTTGTGGTAAGCGTTCACCTAAGTATTCGGCAATAATGATTTAGCGTGCTGGCTTAGCCTTCAGCCACCATACCTGCTCTGTGGCAGGATATAGCCCTTTTAAGCCATCTGGCATAGCCTCACTCGCCAGTAGTTTTAAATCATAGGCAGTTTGATAATGCAGATTCACTTCTTCTGCATTAATTGAAAATGGCGGCCCAGCATGTAAGCTTTGGTCATACGTAAAGCAGATGAGTAATTGCGATGCAGCATTAGTCAGTGTGATTAAATGCGCGGCATAGCGCGCACGCATGTATTCAGGAAGTGCGACCAACGCAGCACGGTCATACACCGCATCCACCTTGCCTAACATGTCCGGCGTTAACTTAAAAATATCACCCACATACACATCAATATTTGGCGCGCTGTAATGTTTGATTTCACCTATTTGTGTGATGTGAGGCGTGACTTGTAATTGCGCAAATAGCGCCTGAATGGCAATCTCACTTAGCTCCGCGCCCACCACTTGGTAGCCTTGTGCCAACAACCAAGCAATGTCTAAGGTTTTGCCGCACAACGGTAAAAAGATACGCGCATGCTGTTTAAGGTTGAGGCTAGCCAAGTGCTTCAACAATAATGGGTTTGCTTCAGGTAAGTGAAAGCCTATTTGATTGGCTTGCCATTTTTGATGCCAAAAATCATGTTGCATAGATGCTTAATTTCGGTGGTTAATGAGGCTTGAATTTTTATGGTGGGTCATTGATGACCCACGCATAACAAAGCTGACGCACTTTATGTATCGACATTAAGAAATGAAAGTGTTCTAAGCTAGATTAGGCACAAAAACATTTTGCAGCGTCGCATGTGCATCATACGCAAGCGCAGAAAAGTGGCTCTTGTAATTAAGCAATATTGCTGAAGACTTTCATTATGCTGCCATCCCATTATGTCGCAGCAACGCATCCATGCTCGGTGCTCTGCCACGGAATGCGACAAAAGACTCCATCGCCGGGCGGCTACCGCCTTTGGCAAGTACTTCATTTTTAAAGCGGCTACCGGCTTCGGCAGATAATGTCCCCATTTCTTCAAACAAGCTGTAAGCATCGGCCGATAATACTTCTGCCCATTTGTAGCTGTAGTAGCCAGCCGCATAACCGCCAGCAAAAATATGGCTAAAGCTATTAGGAAAGCGGTTCCACTTGGGTGGGCGTACCACAGCCACTTCGTCGCGCACTTGTTCGATTAAATCTAAGGCTGTCATACTGCCGTTAGGGTCAAATTCGCCATGTAAGCGCATATCAAATAATGAAAACTCAATTTGACGCACGGTTTGCATACCGGCTTGGAAATTTTTAGCAGCGACCATTTTATCAAACAGCTCACGTGGTAATTGCGCGCCGGTGTCTACATGGGCGGTCATATGGCGTACCACGTCCCATTCCCAGCAGAAATTTTCCATAAACTGGCTAGGCAATTCCACCGCATCCCATTCCACGCCTTTAATACCCGATACGCCATACTCATCGACTTGCGTCAGCATATGGTGTAGGCCATGGCCAAATTCATGGAACATGGTGATGACTTCATCGTGTGTGAATAGCGCAGGTTTACCGCCGACTGGGGCGGAGAAGTTACACGTTAAAAAAGCCACCGGTAATTCAACGCCATGCGCTTTTTTGCGACGGGTAATGGCTTCGTCCATCCAAGCGCCGCCGCGCTTATTGTTGCGGGCGTATAAATCTAAATAAAAGTAGGCGATTGGATTATTTTGGCTATCTGAGATGGCATAAAACGCTGCGTCCTCATGCCACAGCGGCGCTTCGGCTTTATGCACTTGCACACCAAAAATGGTTTCGGTGACTTTAAACAAGCCTTGCAATACTTTTTCTTCCGGAAAATATTGTTTCACTTCTTGATCCGAAAACGCGTATTTATCTTCGCGTAACTTTTCGCTGACATACGCCACATCCCACGCTTGCATATCCTCTATGCCTAGTTTTTTGGCACAGGCCAGCAACTCTTGCATGTCTCGCTCGGCATAAGGTTTGGCCCGCTTGGCTAAAGTATCTAAAAAGTCAGTGACTTGTTTAGGCGTGTCGGCCATTTTGGTGGCCAATGACAATTCGGCAAAATTATTAAAGCCCAACATGCGCGCTTCTTCTTGCTTGAGTTTTAAGATGTCTTTAATCAAGCCGGTGTTGTCCCACTTTGGGTTGCCGTGCTCATCTGGTTTACTTAATTCAGAAGCGCGCGTGGCATAAGCGCGGTATAAGGTTTCGCGCAAGGCGCGGTTATCGGCGTATTGCAGTACAGGCATATAGGACGGAAACTGTAGACTAAATTTATAGCCTGTTTTGCTCTCAGTCTTGGCCGCTTCAGCCGCGGCGGCAATGGCATCCTCAGGAAGGCCGGCCAAATCCGTCACATCTTCTACGTAATGGGCAAAGTCATTGGTATTGTCCATGATGTTTTCTTCAAACTTGCTACCCAATTTTGACAGTTCTTCACTCACCGTTTTAAAGCGCGCTTTTTGTTCGGCCGGTAATTCCGCACCACCTAATTTAAAATCGCGTACTTCGTGATTAATAATGGTTTGCTGGCTAGGGGTGAGTTTGGCAAACTCAGGGCTAGCCTGAATTTGTTTGAATTTCGCGTATAAGCGCTCATCTTGCGATAAATCGCTGTAAAAATCGGTTAACTTGGCTAGATTGTCATTATAGGCTTCGCGTAATTCTGGGCTATTGACCACTGCATTCATATGGCCAACCTGGCTCCAAGCGCGGCTTAATTTTTCGCTATGGTCTTCCAAAGGCAATGCAAAATTGTGCCATGTTGCGGCTTCTGTTTGCGTGGCCAATGCTTCAATCAGCGCTCTGCCTTCCGCAATCAGGCTATCGATGGCTGGGCCAACATGCTCCGGTTTGACTTCATTAAATTTAGGCAGGCCAGCAAAATGCAACAATGGGTTAGACACAGGGGTTCCTTAATACGCTTAGTTAATCAATCTTAAACAAAATGGGTAGCGATAACGCTCGCCTCTACTACTAGACATGGCGGCGAGTATGCAAAATACAATGTTCAAAAACCAAATAATGGCCATAAACACAAAGCCAATTAAAATTACCGCCAAAATACCGGCAATCAGTTGCGCGATCAGCACGCTTATTTGAAAGTTCAGCGCTTCACGGGCTTGGTCTTCAATAAACGCGCTGTCTTCTTTTTTCAGTATCCATACCACCAAAGATGGGATAAACGAAAATACTGTTCCGCCTAAATGGGTGACGGTGGCGATATTTCTATCATCATTCGAGACCACAACGAGTTCGTTTTCCATGCTATTTCCTTTACTATTGAATCTGATTAATCTGGGTCATAAGGGGTTCAATTTTTTCTGCGTCTTTTGCTTGCAGCACTTTTTTGGCTTGTTTGCTTAACAACTCAATATGGCTATGCAAGATTTGCTGCTTCACACTTAAGATATTAGACGGGTGCATAGACAGCTGGCGTAAACCCATGCCTATCAACAGTCGCGTGAGTTTAATATCGCCCGCCATTTCGCCACACACCGAAATACTTTTGCCATATTTATGCGCGGCTTGTATGGTCATATAAATGAGCTTAAGCACCGCTGGATGCAAAGGGTTATAGAGATGCGACACCGCGTCATCGGTGCGGTCTATGGCCAATGTGTATTGAATTAAATCGTTGGTGCCTATGGATAAAAAGTCTAATTCTTGGGCAAAGGCCTCTGCATTAATGGCCGCTGCCGGTACTTCTATCATGCCGCCCACAGTAATGTGCTCATCAAACGGTACGTTTTCTTTGCGTAACGATTGTTTGGCGCGCTCTAGCAATACTTTGCTTTGGCGCAACTCTTCCAAGCTGGACAACATAGGAATGAGGATTTTGATATGGCCATGATGCGAAGCGCGCAGCAGGGCGCGAAATTGCGTATGAAAGATATGCGGTTCAGACAAACAAAAACGCACCGCACGCAGACCCAGTGCCGGATTAGCGCAGGTGATGACAGTATCCGGATTCATTTGCTTATCAGCGCCTAAGTCCAGCGTGCGGATGACCACTGGAAAATCGTGCATGGCTTCCGCCACTTGTTTGTAGGCATTAAATTGTTCTTCTTCATCCGGCATTTCGCGCCGGTTCATAAATAGAAATTCGGTACGGTATAAACCCACACCAGTAGCACCCGAGGCGCGCGCGCTGGTCACATCTTGCGGTACTTCAATATTGGCCAACAACTCGATGCTGGTACCATCCATGGTGACCGTTTTGGTCGATTTAATACGTTGAAGCTTTTGTTGCTCCAGTTCCCACTGGTCTTGTTTAAGGCCATATTCTGCTAGTACTTCTTTGCTGGGGCTAACGATGACTACACCCAAGCTGCCATCAACAATAATCATCTCGCCATCGTTGATGAGATCGCGTGCGCGTTGCAGCGCGACGATGGAAGGAATATTTAAGCTACGCGCTAAAATGGCGGTGTGTGAAGTGGCGCCGCCGACATCGGTAATAAAGGCGGCAAACTGGTGCTGTTTAAACTGGATGGCGTCGGCTGGCGAAATATCATGTGCCACCAAAATAGTGGCGCTTTCCAGCTGTTTTTTTTCTTTGGCTTGATTGGGGTATTGGCTAGGGTGACCCAGCAATACTTTAATAATACGTTCCACCACTTGGATGACATCTTGTTTGCGTTCGCGCAAATAAGCATCTTCAATGGCGTCAAATTGCTCAACAATATCATCCATTTGCTGCTTCACGGCCCATTCCGCATTGCATTGCTCACTGCGGATAATGTCCTTGGGGCTCTCAGACAAGGATTTATCTTTAAGCATGGCCAAATGGGTATTAATAAACGCAGCCAGCTCAGCCGGTGAGTTTTTGGGCAGTTGCTCTTTAATCGCTTCTAACTCTTGCTTAACGATAGCAATCGCATCTTGAAAGCGCTTAATTTCGTCCTCAATCAGGTCTTTAGGGAGCTGGTAGTGCACCACTTCTAGCAGTGCGTTAGAGACCAGATGGGCACGGCCTATGGCAATGCCACTGGATACGCCAACGCCATGGATGCTAAAGCTGACCACTTATTCGCCCTCACCAAAGTAATCGTTAATCAAGGTTTTGAGCGCAGCCATGGCGGCTACTTCATCTTCACCATTGGCTTCAATCTCAATCATACTGCCTTTAGCAGCGGCCAGCATCATCACCCCCATAATGCTTTTGGCATTGACGCGACGACCATTTTTTTCGACCCAGACTTCGCTTTTAAACTGGCTAGCGGTTTGCGTAAACTTGGTCGAGGCGCGTGCATGTAGGCCTAAATTGTTGATGATTTGGATAGATTCTTTAATCATGTGTAGTAATCAATCAGTGTTTGGGTTAAGTAACTAAGTACGTTGCGTTATAAAGCATGGTTGCAACCACGCTCGGTAAAATGGACAACGCCTTCGCGGCCGCCGCTGATGGCTTTGTCTATACATATATTAAGTGGCTCTTGGCGGTAATTCAGCACGCGCACTAACATCGGTAAGTTGATGCCGGCCACGCCTTCTACGGTTCCAGGTGTGAGCAATCTAGACACGATATTACAAGGCGTAGCGCCGTAGATGTCTGAGAGTATCAACACACCATCACCAGTGTTGAGCCCTGCGACGATGGCTTGCGCTCTCGGTAGCACCTCATCTGGGTCATCGTGAATAGACACGGCTAAACTTTGCAGTTGTTCCGGCGTTTTGCCCATTACGTGGCAGGCGCAATGCATCAGGCTTTCCCCAAGTGAGCCGTGTGCAATAATTAAAATTCCAATCATGTTAATTATTCCTAATCAATTACTTATAACGGTAAATTCAGTTCTCGATGACGCACAATCACTTTATGCTGTGATTTGAAATGTGCACTTAATTGCTCTACGAGATACACCGAGCGATGTTGACCGCCGGTACAGCCTATGCCGACAGTCAAATAGCTACGGTTATCATGGTCGAAGCTCGGTAGCCATTTTTCTAGGTAATGTTGAATATCACCCAGCATCTCGGCCACGCTGCTTTCTTTTTGTAAATACTGCTGTATGGCCAAATCTCGGCCCGTCAGTGGACGTAAATCCGGGTCGTAATGCGGATTGGGCAGGCTGCGCACATCAAACACAAAATCCGCATCCAGCGGGATGCCATATTTAAAGCCAAATGAGATAAATAATAGTACGACACTTTTGCTGACAGAGCTATGTGGCTCGGCAATCCAAGCCCGTATATGGTGGCGCAGCGCATTGGCGCTTAAGTTGCTGCTATCAATATGATGACCTAGCGCGGTTAAGCCAGACAATAAATGACGTTCAAAGGTAATGCTTTCCGCCAAGGTTTTGTTTTCAGAGCTTAGCGGATGCTTACGCCGTGTTTCCGAAAAGCGTTTAACCAAGCTTTCTAGGCTGGAATCTAAATACAGCAAATCCACTGTATTGCCTGCTTGTTTCAGTTGGTCTATGACTTCTGGCAGCGTTTTTAGCGCGGCACTGCGGCTGTCTATGCTAATCGCCACTTTTAATACTTTGTTGGGAAACTGCGGAGTTTCATGTTCCAAGTGTTGCGCAATTTGCGGCAGCAAGGTGGCGGGGAGGTTGTCGATACAATAATAACCACTGTCTTCTAGCACGCGTAGCGCAATGGTTTTACCCGAGCCAGACAGGCCGGTGACGATAATCAGTTGCATTTAATTCTTCTTACTTTCTTTTTGCATCAGCTGTTTTTGCCGTTTCATAAATTGTTGGGTGCCGTTGATGCCACGCAATAACAGGATATGGTTGCGCACCGCCACCTCAACCAACACAGAAATATTGCGCCCAGCGGCAATTGGGATAATCACTTTGCTGATATCGACCTCTAAAATACGCTCATGCTGGGTTTTGGTGCTGAGGCGGTCTAGTTCAATCGGGTTTCGCATATCGGCCAGTTCCAGCTGCACAATCAAATCCAGCGGCTTAGTCGGTTTGACCGAGTTATCACCAAACAGTGCGCGTATGTTCAGCACGCCCAGTCCGCGCACCTCTAAAAAATCTTGCAATAGTTCTGGGCAACGCCCTTCTATGCGTTCTGGTGAAATCCGATAAAAATCCACAATATCATCGGCAATTAAGCGGTGTCCGCGGGTAATCAGCTCAAGCGCCAGCTCGCTTTTACCAATGGCGGCGTTGCCTTTGATGAGCACGCCAAAGCCTTGTACTTCCATAAACACGCCATGCATGCTGGTGGATTCTGCAGTGGCCAGCGCCAAGTAATGCCCCAGTAGCTCCATCAATTGTGGGCTAGGCATAGGTGAGGTAAATAAGGGAGTTTGGCTGACGTTGGCGGCGTTGATTAATTCTTCTGGCGCTTTTTCGCCATTGGCGATAATCACCACGGCTAAATCGGTAGAAAACAAACTAGTAATCGCTTGCTTGGCGGCAATAATGCTTAGGTTGCGTACATAATCCATCTCGGCGCAACCCAATACTTGCACCCGGTTAGGATGCACAAAATTAAGATGGCCGATTAAAGCCAGCGAAGGTTTGGAAACAGTGCCTGAGGAAAGTATTTTGTGTCCGCCATCAAGCCCAGCGACCCATTGTAGTTTGAGCTTGCGGCGGATTTGTTTGAATAGCTCAGAAGCGTTGATTTGAGCCATGTTTAAACAATAAAACTTAGTTTAACAATAATGATTAGTTAGTGACTTGGTGTTTAA
>DASWSZ010000148.1:0-10868 GCA_036402395.1 Methylophilus sp. | reverse complement strand
TACCAAGTGTATGAAGCACGTGCGATGGGGGCTGATTGCATTTTGCTAATTGCCGCCGCGCTCAGTTTGCCTAAAATGCAAGAGCTAGAAGCGATAGCGCACAGCTTAGGCATGGCAGTGTTGGTAGAAGTGCACAATGCGGATGAGCTTGAATTGGCCTTGCAATTAAACACACCGTTGCTAGGCATTAATAACCGCGATTTACGCTCGTTTAAAGTCACGCTGGATACCACAATAGGTTTATTGCCACGTATTGCTGCCGACAAAATAGTGGTGACAGAATCTGGCATTTTTAACCGCGAGGATGTCGCGTTAATGCGTGACCACCATGTGCATACCTTTTTGGTGGGCGAAGCGTTTATGCGTCAGGATGACCCAGGGGTGGAATTGGCTCGGGTATTCGGATAAAAGATTTTTCACCACAGAGACACAGAGGGCACTGAGAAACCAAACGCATTTTTGGTTAATTTTTCAGGCTTGAAAAGTAGTTATTTGATCAGGATTTTCTCTGTGTCCTTTGTGCCTCTGTGGTAAATCAAAAAAAGGATTCAACATGACAAATCAATTTCTTGCAATTCGCCCGCGCCGCATGCGTAAAGATGAGTTTTCACGCCGTTTAATGCGAGAGCATGTACTCACTTCAAACGATTTAATTTACCCAGTATTTGTGTTAGAAGGTGACAATAGAATTGAAGAAGTCGCTAGCATGCCAGGCGTTAAACGCCAAAGTATAGATGTGCTCCTCAAAACAGCGGCTGAGTGCGTTGCACTTGGTATTCCAGCGCTGGCCATTTTTCCAGTAGTACCACAAGCCTATAAAAGCTTAGATGCTAAAGAAGCATATCACCCAGAAGGACTTGTGCCGCGCACCGTGCGCGCGCTCAAAGCGGCTTTTCCTGAGTTAGGCGTGATTACTGACGTGGCGCTAGACCCCTACACCACACATGGTCAAGACGGTTTGATTGATGACACAGGCTATGTGCTGAATGACGAGACAGTGGAAGTGCTGATTAAACAAGCGCTTTGCCATGCCGAAGCCGGTGCTGATGTGGTGGCACCCTCAGATATGATGGATGGTCGCATCGGCGCCATTCGCGATGCATTGGAAGATGCGGGTTATATCTACACACGCATACTGGCTTATTCTGCCAAGTACGCCTCAGCCTTTTATGGCCCGTTTAGAGATGCCGTAGGCTCATCCGCCAATTTAGGCAAAAGCAATAAGTACAACTACCAAATGGACCCAGCTAATTCTGACGAAGCGATTAAAGAAGTAGCGCTGGACATAGAAGAAGGCGCTGATATGGTCATGGTGAAACCGGGTATGCCGTATTTGGACATTGTGCGTCGCGTCAAGCAAGAGTTTGGCGTGCCGACCTATGCGTATCATGTCAGTGGCGAGTATGCGATGCTGAAAGCGGCAGCGCAAAATGGTTGGTTGGACGAAAAAGCCTGCGTGATGGAAGCTATGCTGTGCTTTAAACGCGCTGGCGCAGATGGCGTGTTGACGTATTATGCGATGGATGTGGCGCGGTGGCTGAAGTAAATCTCAATAGGGTCGATTTTGAAATTTCTGCAGCTTCTAATTGGTCTGCATGGGTTTCAAACAAGTTAAACGACACTGTTATAAATAATACTACTATTCGTAAAAGAGTTGTTGCTGCTTGCTTTGCAGTAGTTTTGGATCATTTGATGCGATATTAGCATTACTCAGTAGAAACCCTAGAATCTGCTCGTCTGCATTTTCCTTGATGAGATTAACCTACGAATCATATATTCGTGGTCTATGGTTATTTTATTGTGCTTCCAATGACGAGGTTAAGAGGTTTTCAGATGGTGTTTTCGAGTTGCCCACGACCCCGAAAATGATTAAGGCTGTAGAGCATACTGGCGAGTTTGATAATCACCTTTCAAACGTTTACTCGATTAATTGGAAGCAACTTTGTGATTTCACTCATACAGGTATTCAGCAAATTCAACGTTGGAATACCTCATCTGGAATTGAGCCAAATTATTCTGAAAATGAAATATTAGACGTTATCCGTTTCTCAAGAATATATGCGTATGCGGCAGCTGTTAGCATCGCTGAGGAAATTGTTGAGGATAACTCTTTAGCTAACGAGATTTTTGAAAAAGGCAAAGAAGGCAACAGATAGTATTTCGCCTGATGGCGAGTTAATTTACTTTTGCTTGCTCAAAAGAAAGTAACCAAATAAAAGAGCACCCCGCTGCCGCTTATTTCCTGCGCGTGTTTCAGCCATTGAGGGAGGCTTGCGCAACTCGACCAAACAAACGATGAATAGCAATCGTATGTTTTGGGACTCGAACAGTGCGCGCCTCTTATCCTCAATGGCTTCACATGCTCGGCGCGGCAAAGGGGTTTTAAAGTCAACACCCGCTAGGCACGAGCGGTAGTAGGTTGAACGTCCACACCAAATGACCTAATGACCGTCACTGCGAGCGCGTAGCGCGTGGCAGTCCATTGAATGCAAAGCTTTGTGCATAAGCTTTTACAATAATTAAGGTTGCCTCGCACTTGTTTGAATCCCGCGGTGGCTTGTGTTGTTTGCTAGCCACTAGGTTGATCAAGAAAAGTTGAAAAGGTAAAGCCGCTTATTTTGTTGAGCAACGCAAGGTAGCCTTTAGGCCGTGATGACGGGGTGCCGGTTTAGTTTCGGCATAACCTAAAGGTTAGCCTGCTCTGCAACTTCGTTGTCTTGGGTTACTTTCTTTTTAGGTAGTTAAAAGAAAGTAAAAGCTGTCGGGCTACCCCCGACATACTAAGCTTCAATATGCACAACATTAAGAGTTGTATAAGCTGGCTGTTAGAGATGATTTTTCAAATTTGGTAGACCACCAAAAATCTAAGTCGTGGATTGCTTCGTCGCCTTACTCCTCGCAATGACCAGTGATCGTCACTGCAAGCGCATTGGCATGCGGTGCTTATCTGCTATTCAATCAAAGCCTTCAGCTCCGCAATATCTGCGCGTTCGGCATTGCTGCCATCACTAGTTCGTTTAGTGGATATCCGCATATCGTCCACATCAAATACGCTAAGTTTTTGGATGCCGTATTCGGTTTCTAACGTAAACACCGGCACGGTTTTGCGGACTTTGTCTTTTTTATCTTTGCTGGGTTTGTCCGATAATCGGTAGGCTTTTTCGCTGCTTTCAAACGGTATTTGCAAGTTAAGCAAAAACATTTCGACGTCTTTGGCGCTGTCGGCAAACAGGTGAATATCGGTTTGGCCAAATTTTCCAGCGCTACCATCTAACACGCTGCCAGTTAAATGTGGATTAAAGCGTTCAAACAGTTGCATAGTAGCCAGTGCGGCTTTTCTCAGTAAGGCCAGTTCTATGGGTTGTGCATCGGCATTAAAAATTTCGTGATACAGCCGAATTTCTTCTTCAATTTCGGCGTTGCTGGGCAATACGCTACTTTCGCTGACCCCCAATTGCCGCCCTGCCTTTTTCTTGGCATAGGCGTAATCGTGGATGCCGTCTTCGGCCATCATGCGCGCGGCCGCTTGGGCAATCAGTTGACGCATGTGATCCAAATTTTCGCGTGCCATGGCGCTGAGACTGCTTAATAACCACCAGGGTTCATCATGCGTGCAGCCGGATTGGAGTTATCCTCTTGCTTGGCCTTTTTAGGCGGTGCGGGTATAGGTTTAGCGGCAGGCTTGGGTTCAGGCTTAACTGTTGGGCTAGCCTTTTCTCCACCTAGTTCATTGATTAAATTCAATAATCTATCTTCTACTGGAATATTAGCCGGTACTGGTGGTACCTGTGCTGGTTTATTGTTGTTAGTGCCCGGTTGTAGCGGGTTGCTGGTCATGCCAGCACTATCTGGTGTGGCATAGTCAGATTGATCTGTCGACTCTTCTAGTGATGGGATTTCAACGTTGGTATATTGCGGTGGAGGATTTTCTTCGTAAAAATACTCGTATACGCCCTCGTCAAATTCATCAACTAAGTAGCCACCGCCCGCGCTCACTTTAAGTTGCACCACACCTGCGGGCACTTTATATTGCAGTACTGGTTTATTCTTAAGCGCCACTTCCATATATTTAATCCAAATCGGTAACGCCGCGCTGCCGCCGGTTTCAGTTCTACCTAATGATTTAGGCGTGTCGTAGCCCATCCATGCCACCGCCACTTCTTGCGGATGATAGCCAGCAAACCATACATCCATTTGGTTGTTGGTGGTGCCGGTTTTACCAGCTAAGTCAGGCCTGCCTAGCGCTCGCGCTTTAGTGGCGGTGCCCATTTTAATCACATCTTGCATCATAGAAGTCATTAAAAACGCGTTTCTAGGATCAATCACGCGATTGGCCGAAATATGCTCGGCAGGTTTCACCATTTCAATCACATGACCTTGCGAATTGACAATCTTGCTGATGATGTAGGGTTTGACTTGGTAGCCGCTATTGGCAAAGACCGCATAGCCTGCGGCCAAATTCCATGAGGTGGTCGACCCAGCGCCTAAGGCCATGGCCAGATAGGCAGGATGGTGTTTGGGTGAAAAGCCAAATTTAGTAATATAGCTTTGTGCATAGCGCGGGCCTATGCTGTTGAGCACGCGTATCGATACCATGTTTTTAGATTTTGTCAGCGCTTTTCTTAAGCGCATCGGGCCGTCATATTCGCCATCGTAGTTATGCGGCTCCCAGCTTTGGTTAGAGCCAGTTTCCTCGGCTGACAATGAAAATGGCGCGTCTTGCACGACGCTGGCGGGTGTAAAGCCTTTTTCTAACGCGGCAGAATAAATAAAAGGTTTAAAGCTGGAGCCCGGTTGACGCCATGCTTGCGTGACGTGGTTAAATTTACTGCGGGTAAAATCAAAGCCCCCTATCATGGCATTCACTGCCCCAGTTTCTGGGTTGATGGCAATCAGTGAGGCTTCTACTTTAGGCAGCTGCACCACTTGCCATTTGTCGTAGATATTGGCTACGCGAATGACCGCGCCGCGCTTCACCTCACGTTTGCCTTGCTTGGGGTTAAGTACATATTTTTTAATCAGTGTCATCCCTGCTTCAGGAATCACCAGACTTTCATTGCGTTTGGTGATGACTTGCAGACTGTTTTTTTCTACTTTGGTTACCAGCGCAGGCGTAAAGCCGTTATAGATTTCTTTATCATCCAAAGCTTTATCCACTGTACTTCCGTCTACAGTGTCACTCTCCAAATTGATGTTAGCTTCAGGGCCACGAAAGCCTTGACGTGCTTCATAGTCAATAATGCCTTGTACCACAGCTGCATTGGCCGCTTCTTGATTACGCTTTTTGATGGTGGTGTACACTTTTAAACCACTATCGTAGATTTCTTCGCCATAACGCTGATACATTGAAGCGCGGACAATTTCGGCCACATAGTCGGCACTTAAATTTTTAACGGTTCTAGACGATTTGAATTTTAATGGGTAGCTAAGCGCTGTCTCATATTGCGCCTCATCAATAAAACCATAGCGCTTCATGTCGCGCAACACCTCGTGCTGGCGCGTCACGGCACGATTCTCATGCACATAAGGGTTATAGCCTGAAGGGGCTTTGGGCAAGCCTGCCAGCAGCGCAGCCTCGGCCAAATGCAAATCTTTAAGCTGCTTACCGTAATACACTTGGGCCGCAGCGGCAAAGCCATATGAGCGCTGACCTAAATAAATCTGATTAATATATAACTCTAAAATTTTGTCTTTGCTGATGGTTTTTTCAATTTTGATGGCGAGCAAGGCTTCTTTGATTTTGGTCAGCATGTCGCGCTTGGCATCGGGCTTGCTAAAAAAGTTTTTAGCCACTTGCATGGTAATGGTGCTGGCACCTTCGTGACTGACACCGGTGACATTGTTTTTGATGGCGCGAATGACGCCTTTGGTATCTACGCCATGATGTTGATAAAAGCGTCTGTCTTCTATGGCTAACACCGCGTCTTTCATCTGTTTTGGTACATCACGAATGCTGATAAAGGCGCGGCGCTCTTCACCAAACTCCCCTATCAACAAACCTTCGGCGGAGTATACGCGCAGTGGTAATTTAGGTTGATAATGGGTGAGCGCTTCTAAGGAGGGTAGCGCTGGATAGATGACCGTAATAGCCAGTGCAGTGAGTGCGGTAAGAACAAACAGACCAACAAACGCGATTAAAATTAAATAATGCCACCACTTTTTTGGGCTCATAAACGGTATCTAGATTTTGTATTGTCAATATTTAACTTGCCATTGTAATGCAAATTCACTTTTCTGGACTGTAGTAATTTGTTAACAATTTGGCAAAAAAGACACAATAAAATTAGGCGTGCAAATAAATAGCTTTACAGTGCAGAATGTTGTTGCTAGGATTTAATGTAAATTATTGCAATTGTCTGTAACTAACGATAAATGAAAGGGAATTTCAATTTGAAATTCAACTTTTTTAGCGACAAAACCCCCCCGCTGATCGGCGTAGATATCACCTCATCTTTTGTAAAGATGGTTGAATTATCGTCATCCGCCAAGGGTGTCTATCGATTGGAAGGCTACTCAATTGCACCCATCGCCAAGGATGCTATTGTTGAAGGTAACATTAGCGGTCTAGAGCAGGTATCGGATTCGATTAGGATGGCCTGGAAGCAACTGGGCACCAGTGAAAAGCGCGCGGCTTTGGCCTTGCCTTCATCTGCGGTCATTTCCAAAAAGGTCATGATGCAAGCTGGCCTAAGAGAAGATGAAATGGAAGCGCAGGTTGAAGGCGAAGCCAATCAATATATTCCTTTCTCATTGGATGAAGTGAATATTGATTTTCAAGTCATTGGCCCTGCCAGCAATAACCCAGATGAAGTTGAGGTGCTCATTGCAGCCTCGCGTAAAGAAAAAATTGAAGACCGCGTTGCTGCAGCGGAGGATGCCGGTCTAAAAGTCACCGTAATGGATGTGGAAACCTACGCAACAGAGGCCGCTTACACCTTAATTACGCACCAATTTCCTAATGGTGGCAAAGATCAGACCATCATGATTATGGATATTGGTGCCAATCTAATGCACATCAATGTTCTGCACGATAATCAGTCTGTATACATCCGCGAGCAAAGCTTTGGTGGCAACTTGCTGACGCAAGAAATTCAACGTCGATTTGGTTTATCCCCAGAAGAATCAGAAATTGCCAAGCGCAAAGGTGGCTTACCAGACAGTTACGAAGAAGAAGTGCTCAATCCGTTTGTGTTGTCGCTGTCTACTGAAGTGGCGCGTGCCTTGCAGTTCTTTACCAGCTCTACCCAGTATAATCGTGTAGACCATATTGTGCTGGCAGGTGGTTGTGCTGGCATCAAAGGGGTGGATGTGGCGGTACAGGACAGGACACAAGTGAACGTGGTGGTAGCTAACCCCTTTGCAAAAATGACCTTAGGTAGTCGAATCAAAGCACAGCAGTTAGTGCTGGATGCACCAGCTTTGATGATTGCTTGTGGTTTAGCGATGAGAGGGGTGGAATAATGGTACGCATTAATTTACTCCCGCATCGTCAAGTTAAGCGTGCTGAAAAGCAACGTGAATTTGGTTTAATGGCGATTATCACCGTTGCCTTGGCGGCCGCGTTGATATTCATGGGCTGGTCGTTTATCGATGCCAAAAAACAGGCACAAGATGAGCGTAACAAACGCTTAGACGACGCCATTGTGAAGTTAGACAACGAAATTAAAGACATTAAAGCGCTGAAAGATCAGATTAATTCTGTGTTGGAGCGTAAGCAAATTGTAGAAAACTTACAAACTAATCGTAGTCAAGCAGTGGTGGTGATGGATGAAATTGCTAGGCAATTGCCAGAAGGCACCTTTCTGACTAGCTTGAAGCAACAAGGTAACTCGATTGAAATTCAAGGCACTGCTGATACCAATGCGCGTGTGGCTACCTTAGTGAGAAATTTAACCTCTTCTAATTGGATAGACTCACCTAAATTAATGGTGATTGCCGCTAAAACAGTCAATAACATTAAGCAAAATGACTTTACCTTAAACATGTTGCTTAAGGCGCCACAAGTGGATGCCGAAAAAGAAGCCATGGCGAAAAAAGCAGGGGCTAATTGATGAAATTAGAAGATTTTAACAATATAGACTTTAAAAACGTCGGCTCGTTACCGTTACCGGTGAAAGCGGTGCTACTTGGCTTTTTGGCATTAGTGTTATTAGCGCTAGGTTACTGGTTTATGTGGAAACCAGCCATTGAAGAGCTCGACCAATCGGTTGCCAAAGAACAAGAGTTACGCCAAGTGTTTTTATCTAAAAAAAGTCAAGCCATTAAGATTGAGGCTTATAGACAGCAAATGATAGAAATTGAAAAGACGTTTGGTGCCTTGCTCAAACAGTTGCCAGATAAGTCGGAAATGGATGGCTTGTTAACGGACATCAACCAAGCTGGGTTGGGGCGTGGGCTAGAGTTTGAGTTATTTAAACCCGGACAAGAAACGGTAGCTGAGTTTTACGCTGAGATGCCGATTCAGATTAAAGTGTTGGGTAGTTATCACGATTTAGGGGCTTTTGCAACCGATGTGTCTAAGTTACCTAGGATTGTGACGCTCAACAATTTAACGCTACAGCCGGTGAATAAAGAAGGTCGTTTAATGCTGGAGGCTGTTGCCAAGACTTACCGTTACCTAGATGCATCAGAAATTTCCGCTAGAAAAGCGGCTGATATGAAAGTGCAAGCGAAATGAGTTCAGTCTACAGAGTATTGAGTTTGTTGGCGTTGCCACTAGTGATATCCGCTTGTGGCGGTAGCGATGGCGATGATTTGGATCAGTTTATGGTAGATGCACCCAAAACCATGAGCACCAACGTTGAGCCATTGCCGCAAGTGCAGCCTTATGTGGCGGTGCAGTTTAACCTAGATGGCACGATTTATGATCCGTTTAGACCGAGAAAGTCTGCAGGTAAAGGCAGTTTTCAGCCCAACTTAAATCGTCCTAAAGAGCCATTGGAATCATTCGCGTTAGAAAACCTGAAATATGTAGGCGCCTTAAGCAAGGGCAAAGCTAGCTATGCCTTGATTAAAACGCCGGACAACACGATACAGCAAGCAAGAGTAGGGCAATACTTAGGTACCAATTTTGGCCTGATTACCGCCATTAATGATACCGAAGTGACATTAAAAGAAATTATACAAGATGACCTATCCGGTGATTGGGTAGAGCGCGTCTCAAGCTTAAGTTTGCAGGAATAAAGGTGGAAACATGAAACAACTTAATAAGATTAATCAATTATTTTTGGCATTAGTTTTGATGGTTTTGGCACTGTTCACAGCTACTGCAACCGCAGCAGAAAACAATGCACAGTTGACCAATCAAATTGAAAGCATTGATTTCACCTCGTTGTCGGGTGGGCGACTAAATATTCGTGTCATGCTGAAAGAACCATTAAGTGCGCCGCCACCGGGCTTTGCATTGAATAGCCCAGCGAGAATTGCCTTAGATTTTCCTAATACGGCTAATGGTCTTAGCAAAAATTCCATTATTGCAGAACAGGGTGCACTGAAAAGTGTGTCATTAGCTCAAGCAAAAGACCGTACCCGCGTGGTGCTAAACCTAAGTAAAAGTGTGGGATATAACACAACCCTGAATGGTAATGAAGTTCTGATTTCTCTCCAGGGTAGCGAGGCAGCGGCCAATAATACTGTGGCCGAAACGCGTTTTGCAGAGGGTCGTGCCACAGCCGTAGATCACGCCATTACTAACGTCGATTTTGCTAGAGGCAAAAATGGCGAAGGTCGCGTGATTGTTGATTTAGCCGATGCGTCTTCTGGAATCAATATCAAGAATAAAGGTAAAACCATCGTCATTGATTTTATTGATACCGATGTGCCTGCAGAGTTACAACGTCGCTTGAATGTGATTAACTTTAATACACCTGTACTTTACGTAGATACGATTAAACGAGGTAAAAACGGTCAAATTATTATTGAGCCTAAAGGCGATTGGGAGCAATCGGCTTACCAAGCGGATAAAAAGTTTATCGTTGATATTCGGCCAATTGTGCAAGACCCCAACAAGTTGGTGCAAGGCTCAAAACCAGGCTTTTCTGGTGAGAAATTGTCACTCAACTTCCAAAATATTGAAGTGCGCTCAGTGTTGCAGGTGATTGCTGACTTTACAGGTAAAAATATTGTCGCCAGTGATAGTGTGACTGGCAATATTACGTTGCGCCTGAAAGATGTGCCGTGGGATCAAGCCTTAGATGTCATCATGAAAAACAAAGGCTTAGATAAACGTGTCTCGGGTAATGTCATTTCAATCGCTCCTGCAGAAGAGCTATCAGCTAAAGAAAAAGCTGCTTTAGAGGCTAATTTGGCCATTGAAGACTTAGAACCTTTGCGTACAGAAGTGTTTACGCTCAAATATCAAAAAGCAGAAGACTTTCAAAATCTGCTCAATGGGCAAGCGTCGGCAAGAGCTGGTGCTAGTGGCGGTTTAGGAGGTGCTGGTATTAACATGGGTAGAGTACTATCAAAACGAGGTAGTGTGAATGCGGATAAACGTACCAATACTTTATTTATTCAAGATACTGCGAAGAAGCTTGAAGAGATTCAAAGTATATTAAATAAAGTGGATGTAGCTGTTAAACAGGTAATGATAGAATCAAGATTAGTGATTGCGGATGACAAATTTGGAAAGAGTTTAGGTGCGCGCTTTGGCATTACGCAAACTGGCTCTCCAGGTCGTAATCTCATTACTACAAGTGGTAGTTTGGGTAATAGGATTACTCAGATTACGCCAGCCACTGCCACTACCCCTGAAGTAATTACACAGGGTACACGTAATGGTTCAATCCAGACGGTTACGACCGGTGGTGATTTTCGTACTAGCTCAGATGGTTTGCCAGATCTGATGTCCAACTTACCTGTCGCCAATG
>DASWSZ010000147.1:0-14962 GCA_036402395.1 Methylophilus sp. | reverse complement strand
TAACGCCAAACATCAGCAATGCCATCGCCTGATACCATTTGCGGGTGGTGCTCTTTCAAGCGCTCCATTAATTCAATGGCGCGCTGCGATTTAAATGAAGCCGTGCTAATCCAATCTTCACGCACAATGTCATCAAAGCCAACAAACCCAAATGGGTCGGCATTGCGGCTGGCAGATTGAGCGATAGATTCAATAATGTCAGCCGCACGACGGATTTTGCGCGTTTTCGCACCAAAATTCATGCTGCCCGACATATCGCAAATGGCAAATACCGGCGTCGCACTTTTTTGGTTGAATAAACGCACATACACTTGCTCCATCGGATCGCGGATAGTTTGGCGTAAATCGATGCGGCGCGGGTCAGGGTAAGCCACCAATGTGGTATGGCCAATAAACTCCATGCCCATACCGCGCTGCGTACTGGCGTGACGGCCTGGGTGTCTGCCGCGGTTACGCCAGCCGATGTGGTAGCTAAACTCTTTGATTTCGTTATACATAGCAGTCTTAGTCGCTTATCTATAACTTAGGGCGCTGCTACCACATTAATAATGCTAGACAGCATTTCACGTGCGATTTCGGTACGGCGCATTTCATACACCGGGCTAAACACTAAACGGTGCGCCACCGTTTCGTGGAACACGGCATGGATATCTTCTGGCGTGACCGCGGTACGTTCGTTAAGCCAAGCGTTGACGCGGGCAGCACGCAACATCATGCTCATGCCGCGCGGGCTGGCACCTGCCAACACTAAACGATTCATGTCTACATTGCTGACTTTGACACCGTACTCTAATGGATGACGAGTAGCCTTCCATAAATTAAGTGCATATTTTTCTAAGGTAGGTGAGGCCACTACGCTGTTTTGGATGATGCTAGAGAAGCCATTTAGTTGATCAAACTGCAACACATCGGGTTGTAAAGTATCTACCAAGGCATCCACATTATGGAAGCGTGTATCAAACATTAAGCCTTGCATGATGGTGTCATCGTTTGGCACAACAATAGGAATTTCCATCATAAAACGGTCACGTGCCGCAGAGGGGATTTCAAACGTTTCTTCTTTTTCCACTTGGTTGCGATCCGCAAACACAATCATGTGTGGAAACATATGTTCTTTATTAAAGGCAGACAAGGTACGTTCCGCCATGACACGCAGTAACAATGAGTGCACTTGCGGGCGGGCGCGGTTAATCTCGTTAAAGAAGAATACCGATAAATTTTCACCTGACATTAACAAGGGGCCAGCACTCACATGTGGCTTACCATCTTCACCCAAATAGGTGTGATAGACCAAATCGTTAGGCATTAAATCAATGGTGCCTTCAATACGTTGATAGCCGCCACCAATGCCACGGGTAAAGGCACGTAACAAAGTGGTTTTACCAACGCCTACATCGCCCTCAAGCAGTACGTGACCACGGGCGAAAATAGCCGTAGTAATTAAGCGCACAGGATTGCTTTGCCCTACAACGACTTTGTTGACCTCAGACTCCAGAGTCAAGGCATGTTGGCGCCAGTCGGCTAGTTGACGATCACTCATCGTATATTCCTAAAATAGTAAGGTTAATTTGAATTTGATGGAAAATAATATAAATCATTTTTAGCTTAAAGTATACAGGTTTGTATAGTTTTGTATCAAATTGTTACAGAGGGCAAACGGCATAGTACACGTGTTGCGATGTTAGGGGCGACTTCAAGTTAATAATTTTTTAGTCAAGTAATTATTAGTCAGGTAATTAAGTTTGCGTGAATTAACGTGCGTCGGCGCTAGTGTTGATAGCTAGCTACTGAATAAGTTTAGTATGAGTGCGCATACCTCAGGGGTGAAGGCTGTTTAAATTGAGTAAAGCCGATGAAAAGCCCGAATCACGATTTTTAATTTCAGCAAAATAAGGCAGCAATTACCAACATTTAACCAATAGTTGCAATATAGGGCTTTCGTTAAAAGCATTTTCCAGCGAAAATAGCGATTATAAGTCTAATTAAAAAGTATATTTCTAATGTCAAAACAAAATAGTTTTACCAAAGAAGAGTTATTAAAATGCGGACGCGGTGAGATGTTTGGCGAGGGTAATGCGCAATTGCCATTGCCGCCGATGTTGATGTTTGATCGCATTGTCAGTATTACTGAAGAAGGTGGCAAGTATGGCAATGGACAAATTATTGCTGAGCTGGACATTACGCCTGAGCTATGGTTTTTTGATTGCCACTTTACCGGTGACCCGGTAATGCCAGGCTGCCTAGGTTTAGATGCGATGTGGCAATTGGTTGGTTTTTACTTGGGCTGGATGGGTGGTCCGGGTCGCGGTCGTGCGCTAGGTGCGGGTGAAGTGAAATTTACCGGTCAAGTATTGCCTACCGCTAAACTCGCTACTTACACCATCGATTTGAAACGCGTGATTATGCGTAAATTGGTGATGGGTATTGCTGACGCGACCATGCAGATTGATGGTCGTGAGATTTATGTAGCGAATGATTTGCGTGTAGGTTTGTTCACACGTACTGATAATTTCTAGAATAATAAGACACATGTAGGGAGGGATGCACTATGCGTCGCGTCGTCATTACTGGCTTAGGCATAGTCTCTAGCCTAGGCAACAATAAAGCGGAAGTGCTTGCCAGTCTGCAAGCAGGTAAATCCGGTATTAGCTATCAACCTGAATACGCTGAGCATGGCTTACGCTCACAAGTGGCTGGCTCTGTTAAAAATCTTGATATCGAAGCGTTAATCGACCGTAAATTATTACGCTTTATGGCTAAAGGCCATGCCTATGCTTGGATTGCGCTGCAAGAGGCGATTGCAGATGCTAGCCTAAGTGAGGAATTGGTATCCAATGTACGTACCGGCATCATTGTCGGTGGCGGCGGTCCATCCACTGAAAGCATTGAGCAGAGCAATGCCGTGCTGGCAGAAAAAGGCATCCGCCGTGTTGGCCCTTACATGGTGACTAAAGCTATGTGTAGCGGCATTGTGGCAACTTTAGCCACGGGCGCTAAAATCAAAGGCGTTAATTACGGCATCAGTTCTGCATGTTCTACTAGCGCACATTGTATAGGCGCTGGCGTTGAGCAAATTCAACTGGGTAAACAAGATATTGTGTTTGCTGGCGGCGGCGAGGAAGAGCACTGGACCTTATCCTACCTATTTGATGCCATGGGTGCCATGTCCAGTAAATATAACGACACCCCAGAAAAAGCCTCCCGCACCTATGATGCTAACCGTGATGGCTTTGTGATTTCTGGCGGCGGCGGCATTGTGGTGTTAGAAGAGTACGAACATGCCAAAGCACGTGGCGCAAAAATCTACGCAGAAGTGGTCGGCTATGGCGCAACCTCGGATGGTTACGACATGGTGGCGCCAAGCGGCGAGGGCGCAGTGCGTTGCATGAAGCTGGCGTTAGAGGGGGTCGATAACGTGGATTACATCAACACACACGGCACCAGTACACCAGTAGGCGACACCAAAGAATTGGAAGCGATACGTGAAGTGTTTGGTAGCAATCATCCAGTGGCGATTGCGTCTACTAAGTCTTTATCGGGTCATGCACTAGGTGCTGCCGGCGTGAATGAAGCCATCTACACTTTGCTGATGATGGAAAATAATTTCATTGCGGCTTCAGCCAATATCGAAACATTAGACCCAGCGGCCGAAGGCATGAATATTGTGCGCACGCCGTTGACCAATGTAAAGATTGTAACGGCGATGTCGAACAGTTTTGGTTTTGGTGGCACTAACGCGACCTTAACACTTTCTACTAAGCATCTTTAAGTAGATGATGGCTAAGACTGGTTTGGAGCGTTAATTTTGCATAGCTTACGTGTTGGTCTGCTAGTGATAATGGCTGCATTGCTAACGTCATGTGCTGGCTTAGGCAATAAAACTTTCCATGTGACAGAAGCGCAGATTCAAGAAAAACTCAATCAAAAACTGGCATTGCCTTTGTCTTTATTAAAGATTTTCAATGTCAGTTTATCCAATGCTTTGGTGAAATTTGACCAGACTACAGGTCGCATGTATACCACCTTAGACACCCATTTAAGCAGCCAATTATTTAACGAAGCCTACCAAGGTAAGTTAGGCTTATCAGGTAAGTTACGTTTTGATGCGGCAACGCGTTCTGTAGTATTAGATGAGCCTGAGATTGAAACATTTAACTTGAATAGCATGCAAGACACCAATAATGAGCTATTGCAAGCGCTGGCCAAAATTGTAGGCGGTCAAATGCTCAACGGCATGACTTTGTATACCGTAAAGCCAGAAGACCTAGTGTTGGGTGGTAGACAATATCAGCCTAAAGACTTGCAAGTGACACCGCAGGGCTTGCAGATTACTTTAGCGCCGCAGCCTTAACATTTAACTGGTTTAGATCACACATCACACTAGTTGGTCATCTAGGATGCCAAAAAATCATCAAGATTAGCTATACCAATCGCCTCATACACTCCTCACCAGATACTTAGCGTATCAATTGCTTTATCACCACACTCAGCTTCACATTTAACCTTGTTTAACCTTTTGCAACTAGTTCACCGCGAAATCAACATTTAAACTGTTACGTCAATCAACAATAGTATTTAACGCGGGACATCTACTAAAGTTTGTGCAATTTTGTATGAGATAACTACATTAAAAGTACATATTAATTAGAGTCTTAAGTGATATAGTTAATGTAGGTATGCATGTATAAACATAGTGAGAAAAATGCAAATTATCATTTTTTAGCATTAGATGGCGTGCGTGGCTTGGCCATACTTTGGGTGTTGATATTCCATGCTACGATGACCATGGATCATCATGCGTTATTGATTCAATCCATTTTTTTTATTACCCACATTGGCCATCTTGGTGTTGATATTTTTTTTGTTTTATCCGGTTTCTTAATCACTGGAATATTGCTGGATAGCAAACATAAATCCAGTTGGCATTTCTTCGGTGCATTTTACTACCGACGCTCACTCCGCATTTTCCCTCTATATTTTGCCGTAATTTTAATGTTGTTAATCATTCCTCAGTTTGTGGTGATGTTGCAGACAAATGAATATTTTAGATATGTGGATAAGCAGTGGTGGTTTTGGTTCTATGGTGCAAATATAGTCCTTGAGTATTATGGATTTACTAACCCTATCCTAGAATTTGGTTGGTTGGTTCTGACACACTTTTGGAGTTTGGCTGTAGAAGAACACTTTTACTTATTTTGGCCGTTTTTAGTCTACTTTTTACCCACCAAAAAATTAGTCCTGACCTCATTAAGCCTACTCATGCTCTCTGTGTTTGTACGCTCAGGTCTAGTGGACATAAGCTACCCATGGTTGGCGGCTGTATTGGCAACCCCAAAATACCTTGGTGGCTTAGTCATAGGCTCATTAGGTGCTATTTGCTTAAGAAATTTCCATTCAACGACAATTATTTATAAAATTGCCCGTAATAGTTTTTGTATCACGCTGGTAATGTTTTTTATTTCATTGACATGGTTAAATATTGAGCTGGTAGAGGTATTCGTTATACATATGTTAGTGTCACTGGCGACTATGAGTGTCATTTTAATGGCAGTGACTAAGCCAGAAAATATTACAGCAAAGACATTAGAGTTTGGTGGGCTAAGATTTTTTGGTAAGTACAGCTACGGAATATACGTTTACCATGGCCTAGCTATTCCATTATTTCGAGGTTTTGACTATTCTAACTTGCCAGGTGGGCAAATGGTGGGTGCGATGAGTTATATACTATTGTTTTGCCTGATTCCCATTTTGATGAGTGTGTTGAGTTATAAGTATTTTGAATATCCCATTTTGAAATTGAAAGCCAAGTTTAGCTAATGGTTAAACAGCAAATAGTTTATTTAAATAGGTAAGTATGAGCGCAGCCGCCACATTGCGGCCTTCACTCATCAAAATATTATACGTTCTACAAGCCGCCGCTGTGGTCATGCATTCTAGAGGGATACCTTTATTGGTCAGCTCGTGATAGATTTTTGGGTGCAAAAAGTGATGTTTTTCGCCTGTCCCTAGTAACACCACCTCAGGGTTTAAGCCTAGCAATTGCGTAAAGTGTTCGGCGCTTAATGTTTCAAAACTACCGGTGTGCCAATCATTACTTAAGCTGCCCGGCATCACAATGAGATTGCTAGCATGACGTTCCCGGTTAATCTCAATATAGTCTGCGCCATAGCCTGTAATCAAATATTGATTTTCGGCGGTGGTTAAATGTAATTTCATCGGTTAAATACTCGTGTCATATGGATTGCCCCGTGCTTTCATTGAAGAGCGCAGCCATTCTAAGGTAAAATAAGTCTTTTAATTTTCGTGCTAAGCGCGTTTGCGCGTAAACACAATTCTAGCCCTTATGCAGCCAGTCAACAAATCAAATAAGCTGAGCAACGTTTGCTACGATATTCGTGGCCCGGTCTTGCAGCGTGCGCGGCAAATGGAAGACGAAGGTCAGCGCATTATCAAGCTCAATATTGGCAACCCAGGCGTGTTTGGTCTGGATGTGCCGGAAGAGATGATGCAAGATGTGATGCGCAATATGAACAAAGCCGGCGTCTATACCGATAGCAAGGGCCTGTTTGAGCCGCGCAAAGCCATTATGCATTACACACAAAGCAAGCATATTAATGGCGTGACGGTGGATGACATTATTATTGGCAATGGTGTGTCTGAGCTCATCGTCATGGCCATGCAAGGCTTACTCAATAATGGTGATCAAGTCTTGGTGCCAATGCCGGATTATCCTTTATGGACAGCAGCGGTGACGTTGGCGGGCGGTACAGCGCGCCATTACTTGTGTGATGAAGCGACTGGCTGGTTGCCCGATTTAAAAGACATGGAAGCCAAAATCACTGCCAATACGCGCGGCATTGTCGTCATTAACCCAAATAATCCTACCGGCGCGCTTTATCCGCGTGAAACACTAGAAGGCATTATTGATATTGCGCGTCACCATGGTTTAGTGATTTTTGCCGACGAAATCTACGACAAAGTGTTGTTTGACGGCAATACGCATACTTCTATTGCCTCATTGGCGGATGACGTGTTGTTTGTAACCTTTAATGGCCTTTCAAAAAATTACCGTGCCTGTGGCTATCGCGCCGGTTGGATGATTATGAGTGGCGAAAAGAAGCATGCTAAAGATTACGTTGAAGGCCTGAATATGCTCGCTTCTATGCGCCTGTGTGCCAACGTGCCCGGGCAGTTGGCGATACAAACCGCGCTAGGTGGCTACCAAAGTATAGATGATTTAGTCGCCCCCGATGGCCGTTTATGTAAACAGCGTGATCTGGCGTATGACATGCTGACCGCCATTCCTGGCGTGACCTGCGTTAAGCCAAAAGCGGCCATGTATTTATTCCCTAGACTAGACCCAAAAGTGTATCCCATTGCCGATGACCAGCAATTTATTTTGGATTTATTGTTAGAAGAAAAAGTATTGCTAGTGCAAGGCAGTGGCTTTAACTGGAAAAAACCAGACCATTTCCGCGTTGTGTTTTTGCCCAATGTGGACGATTTGACAGAGGCCATGACTCGTATTGCCAGATTTTTAAAAAACTACAGAGAAAAGCACAGCAAAGGTAAAACTAGCAAAGAAAGTTTAGTCAGTGCAGCTGATTGACGTGACTGATGCACGTGGAAATATTATCGCGCATGATTGGTTGATCAAGGCTGAGTCTGTGCATAGACAATTGCGCCCCATGTTGCCAGTAGACTATGCAACGCGTATGCAGCAAGTATTCAACAATGGTGCCAGAATGCTATTGCTGGTAGATGAAGAAAAAGTAGTGGCGTTAGCGGTGTGGCGCTTGATTGAAAATACCTATGAGGGTTTGCGCTTGTATGTCGATGATTTAGTCACCGATGAGCAAGTGCGGTCCCGCGGGTTTGCTCAGCGTTTGTTACAACAGTTAGAAGTCAAAGCTATAGCGTTTGGCTGCAATGTGTTGGCGCTAGATTCTGGCGTACAACGGGCAGCCGCCCATAAGTTTTATTTTCGCGAAGGCATGCATATTCCTTCGTATTGTTTTAGGAAAAGTTTGTAATGAAATCATTAAAAGTTGGTTTGTTAGGCATAGGCACAGTCGGCGGCGGTACCTATACGGTATTGACACGCAATTTGGCAGAAATTAAACGCCGCGTCGGCACGGAGATTCACATCGTACAAGTGGCCGACCGTAATATTGAGCATGCCACACAAGTGACGGGTGGCCATGTGGCAGTGACTAACGACGCCTTTGCTGTTGTGAATAACCCTGAGGTCGATGTCGTCGTCGAACTGATTGGCGGCTATACCGTTGCCAAAGACTTGGTGCTACAAGCCATTGCCAATGGCAAACATGTGGTCACAGCTAATAAAGCATTGATTGCCGTACATGGTAACGAGATATTTAAGGCGGCAGAAGCCAAAGGCGTGATTGTCGCGTTTGAAGCCGCGGTAGCAGGTGGTATTCCGATTATTAAAGCCTTACGTGAAGGCTTAGCTGCAAATCGTATTGAATGGGTGGCTGGCATTATCAATGGTACGACTAACTTTATCCTAACTGAAATGCGCGAAAAAGGCTTGGCGTTTGCCGATGTGTTGGGCGAAGCGCAACGTTTAGGCTATGCCGAGGCCGATCCGACGTTTGACGTTGAAGGCGTTGATGCAGCGCACAAACTGACCATTATGGCGGCAATTGCATTTGGCATGCCTATGCAGTTTGAGCAAGCCTATACCGAAGGCATTACCAAGCTCACTACCAAAGACATTAAATACGCCGAAGAGTTAGGCTATCGCGTCAAACTGTTGGGCATTAGCAAAAAAACCGAAGCCGGGGTGGAACTGCGTGTGCATCCCACTTTAATTCCAGAAAAGCGTTTAATTGCCAACGTCAATGGTGCGATGAACGCCGTCGTAGTGAAGGGCGATGCCGTAGGCCCAACTTTATACTACGGCGCCGGTGCTGGGGCTGAGCCTACTGCCAGTGCAGTAGTGGCCGATTTGGTAGACATTGCGCGTTTACAAAACACCACAGCAGAACAACGTGTGCCTTATTTAGGTTTCCCACTCAGCGCCCAAACTGCGCTGAATATTTTGCCGATTAGTGAAGTCAGCAGTGCGTATTATCTGCGCATGCGTGCAATCGATAAGCCAGGTGTATTGGCGGAAGTCACCAAAATTTTAGGCGACCGAGAAATCTCTATAGACGCCATGATGCAAAAAGAACCACAAGAGGCTGAATCAGAAGCCGATATTGTCATCTTGACCCATGTCACGGTAGAGAAAAATATGGATAGCGCCATTACCGCGATTGAGGCTTTGAGTGCGATAGACGGTAGCGTGACCAAAATTCGTATGGAAGAACTTGCCAGATAATCACTGGCTAAATCAAAAAGTAGAGCCAATCAGCATGAAATATATCAGTACCCGCGGGCTATCGCCTGCCTTAAGTTTTAGTGAAATTTTATTGGGTGGGCTAGCGCCAGATGGTGGGTTGTACCTGCCGGAAAGTTACCCGCAGTTTAGCGATGCCGATTTAAGTGCAATGCGTGGCATGCATTATCGTGACTTAGCGTTTACTATTTTGTCTCGTTTGGTGGATGAGGACGATATTCCGGCCAAGGATTTACGCGCCATTGTTGACAAGACCTATCGTGCCGATGTCTATGCGTTTACACGCCCGGGCCAAAACGCAGAGGACATCACGCCTACACTAAAGTTAGAAGACGATTTGTATTTACTCAGCCTTTCTAATGGTCCGACGTTGGCGTTTAAAGACATGGCGATGCAGTTGCTGGGTAATTTGTTTGAGTACGTACTGGCCAAAACCGGCCAGACCACTAATATTTTAGGGGCTACCTCTGGCGATACCGGATCGGCTGCTGAATATGCCATGCGTGGCAAACAAGGCGTGCGCGTGTTTATGCTCTCGCCCCATGGCAAAATGAGCCGCTTCCAAACCGCGCAAATGTTCAGCTTGCAAGACGACAATATTTTCAATATCGCCGTGAAAGGCGTATTTGATGATGCGCAAGACATTGTCAAAGCGGTGTCGAATGACCATGCATTTAAGGCCAAGTATAAAATTGGTGCAGTGAACTCCATTAACTGGGGCCGTATTGCCGCGCAAGTGGTGTATTACTTTAAAGGCTATTTTGCGGTGACGCAAAACAATCAGCAAAAAGTCAGCTTTGCCGTACCGTCAGGCAACTTTGGCAATGTCTGCGCCGGTCATATTGCACGTATGATGGGCTTGCCGATTGACCAATTGATTGTAGCGACCAACGAAAATGATGTGCTGGATGAGTTTTTCAACACTGGCGTCTATCGTCCGCGTGGCGCTGCGAATACTTATCATACTTCCAGCCCATCCATGGACATTAGCAAAGCGTCTAACTTTGAGCGCTTTGTATTTGATTTAGTCGGGCGCGATAGCGCGAAAATGCGCGAACTCTGGCAGCAAGTTGATAATGGTGGTAGTTTTGATTTAAAGGCGCAGGGCTATTTTGATAAAGTCGCCGATTACGGGTTTGCCTCGGGCAGCAGTAACCATGCTTACCGTATGGATACCATACGCAATACGCAGCAACAGTATGGTGTGACCATAGATACGCATACCGCCGATGGTTTAAAAGTAGCGTTGGAACATCGCAAGCCGCAAGTGCCTATGGTGGTATTAGAAACCGCTTTACCAGCTAAATTTGAGGACGCCATTGTGGAGGCGCTAGGCCATGTGCCGGAGCGTCCAGCCAGCCTTAAAGGCTTGGAAGATTTGCCACAACGCTCTGTGGTGATGGATGTGAATGTAGACGCGGTGAAGGCGTATATCCAAGAGAAAACAGCGTAACAGCAATACTATTGCGCACATGGGACGGGCTAAACGATGAAACAATATCAAGACTTACTTAAGCATGTATTGGCCAATGGCACGTTGAAGGAAGACCGTACTGGCACTGGCACCACTTCGGTGTTTGGTTATCAGATGCGCTTTAATTTGGCCGAAGGTTTTCCGCTACTCACCACCAAAAAAGTCCACCTTAAATCCATCATTCATGAGCTGCTATGGTTTTTGCAAGGCTCAACCAATATTGCTTACCTTAAACAACATGGTGTGCGCATTTGGGATGAGTGGGCGGACGAACACGGAAATTTAGGGCCCGTATATGGCTACCAGTGGCGCAACTGGCCAAAACCGGACGGCACGCATATTGACCAAATTACACAGGTCGTAGAAGCGATTAAAAAAACCCCAGACTCACGGCGCTTAATTGTGTCGGCCTGGAATGTGGCCGATGTTGATCAAATGAAGTTGCCGCCTTGCCATGCGTTTTTTCAGTTTTATGTGGCGCCTGCATCACCACATGATGCAGATCAAAGGTCAAAGTTGAGTTGTCAGTTGTATCAACGTAGTGCCGATATCTTCTTGGGCGTACCATTTAATATTGCTTCATATGCGTTACTCACCATGATGGTGGCGCAAGTGTGCGATTTACAATTGGGCGATTTTGTACATACTTTAGGCGATGCGCATATCTACTCTAATCATATGGAACAGGTGCAGGAACAATTATCGCGCGTACCACGTGCGTTACCCACCATGCGCTTGAACCCTGCTGTGAAAGATATTTTTAGCTTTAGCTTTGAAGACTTTACGCTGGAAGGCTATGACCCGTATCCCGCCATACAAGGCAAAGTAGCAGTTTAAGTTGAAAACGTGAATGAAATAAAGGCACCGCTTGGTGCCTTTATTTTTTTACCTACTTTATATTGAGATCATGCAAGTCAGGTGATGTCTCGTCTAGCATCTTCTTATACTGCGCTGTGTTTTGACGAGCCCTTAGTCACCACCTATATGGTGTAATGCAAAGTACATGCCTAAATTTATATTAATCTAACTGGTTGTTTTAAATCATATTAATTTTTTCTAGCTAAGCAAATGGATCAGTGGCGGTTGCTTACAGCCAGACTTGGTTGTGCAGGCTTGGTTGTAGCCTATGCTGAAAATGCAGATGCGCAGCATAAGCACAAAAAAGTTGCCCCGACTAGCGGGGCAACTAAGGCTTGTGACCAAGGGGGAGGAAGTCACAATTTACAACGGGTGCACTTAATTGGTGGTATTGATTTCTGTACTACCTTGTATAGATTGGCTGGCTACATTAGTTTTAAAGGTAACATACTCATCCAATGACAGCGCGCCATCGTGGTTCATGTCGCTAATATCGAATTGGGTAGACAGAGATTTATCTTTAATCGCCTCTTTCTGCGAAATTTTCTGATCACTATTGCTATCCAGTTTTTTAAACTCAACATCTGGCGTGACCATACTTGTTGGGTTGATTGGCTTTGCCTCAACCGCTTTGGCTTCAGCGACGTTGACACTGCCGCCTATCGCATCTTTAAGCGCTGCTTTGTTATCCGCCATTGCATTGGGGGTGGCAATCGCAAGCATTGCGATGGCGACACCATTCATAATGAGTTTGCTTGTGGTAGTGAAATTAAATGTCATGTGTATTTCCTTATATCATTAAAAGAGTCTTGCCTACAAACTATAGCCAGTTCCGTGCCAGTGTGATTAGTTAAATTAAATCAACCACTTAGAGATTTTTTAAAAAATGGCAGTAGTTAAATCTGTCGCTATAGACAGACAGTTTCAACGTTAAAATCATTAACTGATTGATTATATGGCTATTTTTATGTCGCTTATTAGCGACAAATTTAGTTGTGTGAATGGCTTAAGGAGATTTTTTGAAGCTGCTGGCTTGAATATGATGACGCTCAAGTAAACGATAAAACTCGGTACGATTACGTTGTGCTAGCTTTGCCGCCTCCGCCACATTGCCTTGCGTACTTTTGAGCAGACTAGTTAAATATTGATGCTCAAATTGCTGCCTTGCCAAGTCAAATGGCAGGATAGTGTCCTGGGCTAGGTTAAGCGCTTTTTGCACTAAGCTGATGGGAATAATGCTCGCTGTGGCCAGCACTACGGTTTGTTCCACCACATTTTGTAATTGACGAATATTGCCTGGCCATGGCGCCTGAATCAGACAAGCCAAGGCATCTGGTGCATAGCCTTGTAGAGTTTTACGATGTTTTTCTGCAAAGGTACTTAAGAAGTAATTGGCCAGCAGTGAAATGTCTTCTTTACGTTCACGCAGCGGCGGTAAGGCAAGTCTGACCACATTAATGCGATAAAACAAATCTTCACGGAAGTGATTGGCTTGCATTTCAGCCGCAAGGTCACGGTGGGTGGCAGAAATGAGGCGCACGTTAATGGCAATTTGTTGTGTACTGCCCACAGGTCGGATGACACGCTCCTGTAACGCCCGCAGCACTTTCACTTGTAGCGTAAGCGGCATATCGCCAATTTCATCTAAAAATAATGTGCCGCCATCGGCGCTTTGAAATAAGCCTACATGGCTATTAGTCGCGCCAGTAAATGCACCTTTGCTATGGCCGAATAATTCAGACTCAAGCAAGTTTTCCGGAATCGCGCCACAATTAATCGCCACAAAAGCGTGCTGACTGCGTGGGCTGGCTTGGTGCAAGGCCTGCGCTAGTAACTCTTTACCAGTGCCGCTTTCGCCTTGTATTAGCACGCTCACGTCATTGGCGGCAATCAACTTGGCTTGGCCTAGCAAGCTCTCCATTTTTGGGCTACGCGTCAGGATGGCTGCGCGCCAAGCGTCATCAGCGTGCGCCTGCATTTGTAGCTTGGGTAAGCCGCTTAAACGCAGCGCATTGGCCACTTGTTGTAATAGTGCTTGGCTGTCAAACGGCTTGGCTAAAAAGCCAAAGGCGCCGCGCTGTGTTGCTTCTACCGCTTCGGCAATGGAGCCATGGGCGGTCAGCATAATAAAAGGCAGGGTAGGGTGATCGGCCTGCAAATGTTCCATCAGCCCAAGACCGTCTAAGCTGGGCATGCGTAAATCACTAATCACCAAATCAGGCCGTTCTAGGTGCACCTTGGACAGTGCCTCCATGCCATCATTGGCCAGCAGTGTTTTGTAGCCAGCAGATTCTAGCCGCATAGTTAACAGCCTGAGAATATCTGGATCGTCATCAACGATTAAAATACTGGCAGTGGTCATGGCTGACTCTTTTCTATGGCTTTAACCTCGCGTTCACTCAGGGATTTTTCTATATTTTTTAAGTCGGTCAGTTTTTGCGCTAGGGCGTCATACTTTTTTTGCAAAGCCTCATACTTTTGATTGAGGCTCTCAGCATTTTTAGCTTCTTCTTTGGTTTTTTGCAGTAACTTAAGGTGTGCTGTATTTATTTCTTGTAACAACTTGAGGTAGGCCACGTCTGTAGCCGTCAGCATATTGCTCTGTATTAGCGCTTGCAAGATGGGCTGTGCTTTGCTTGGGTCGCGAACATCGCTATTGGGCAGTGTCAGCATGGTGGCCAATTTCATCTTATCCATCCAAGCATGGCTATCCGCGAGCACCACTTGGTTGGTTTCGTGCACTAGTTTTTTTTGCGCTTCAGTCGGTAGGCTGGTAAACACTTCACTAAATTGTAATAGTGGGCTAACGTAATCATGATGGGCGTTGCTCTGCTTTTGGCCTAGGTGCGCATCGGTCGTCTCTATGTTAGGGGTAGATTGCGTAGCGCAGCCGTGCAGCAACAGACTGAACAAGCATAGGGTAAGGTATTGCGTATTCATGGCAGCTCCAGTGTTGGCAGGCGTAACACAAAATGCGCGCCCACTTCAGCAGTGATTAAGTCTATGCCGCCTTGTAGCGATTCTGCCAGTTGTTTAGCAATATGCAGCCCCAAGCCACTGCTACTGACCAAGCCTTGGTGCAAGGTGTTGCCTTGGTAAAAAGGGTCAAACAGTTGCGCCGTGTCTTGTGGCGATAGCCCAGGGCCATTATCTTTGACGGAAATGGTGTGCCACTCTTTGTCAGATTTACTGGCTATGGCTATCGTGCCATCATTGCCGGTATATTTTACTGCATTAGAAATTAGATTATCCAATATCAATTTGAG
>DASWSZ010000146.1:0-2177 GCA_036402395.1 Methylophilus sp. | reverse complement strand
ATTACCTTATCTTTTTACTCAAGCATTATTTTAGGATATTTGATGGCTATTTCAGAATTACTGGTACAAAGCGCGTTAAAACTGTGTATAGATCCCAATACCGGCAAAGATTTCATCACCAGCAAATCGGCTAAAAACATCAAAATTGAGGGCAGCAATATTAGTTTGGATGTGGTGCTGGGCTACCCCGCTAATAGTGTGATGGCCGATGTAAAAAACTTAGTCACCGAGCATCTGAAAACCTTAGATGGTGTGGCTAATGTGAACGTCAATATCGGTAGCCGCATTGTTGCTCACAAAACCCAGCAAGGCGTCAATTTACTGCCCAATGTTAAAAACGTCATCGCGGTAGCCTCTGGCAAAGGCGGCGTGGGTAAATCCACAACTTCGGTGAATTTGGCCTTAGCATTGGCCGCAGAAGGTGCCAGTGTAGGTTTGCTAGATGCCGACATATATGGTCCAAGTCAGCCGCAAATGTTAGGCATTAGTGGTCGCCCAGAGAGCGCGGACGGCAAAAGTATGGAGCCGATGATGGCACATGGCCTGCAAACCATGAGCATCGGTTTTTTGGTGGACACCGAAACCCCGATGGTGTGGCGCGGCCCTATGGTGACTGGGGCACTGGAACAATTACTGCGCGATACCAAATGGCGTGATTTAGATTATTTAGTGATTGATTTACCACCCGGCACTGGCGATATTCAACTCACTTTAGCGCAAAAAATCCCAGTCACTGGCGCTATTATTGTCACCACGCCACAAGACATTGCCTTGTTGGATGCGCGTAAGGGCTTGAAAATGTTTGAAAAAGTGGGCATTCCTATTTTGGGTATCGTCGAAAATATGAGTACGCATATTTGCTCCAACTGCGGTCACGAAGAACATATTTTTGGCGCAGGTGGCGGCCAAAAAATGTGTGACGATTACAAAGTGGATTTGCTAGGCTCACTACCGCTGGATATCAGCATCCGCGAGCAAGCGGATAGCGGAAAACCAACAGTGATCGCACAACCAGATAGCGCAATTGCGGCAACGTATAAAGAAATAGCACGTAAAGCCGCCATTAAAATCGCCAACGCCAGCTTAGACCACAGCAGCAAATTTCCGAATATTGTGATTCAAAATACTTAATAAGCAAAATGCGCTATCAAGGCAGGATTACCACTTGGAAAGATGACCAAGGCTTTGGCTTTATCACGCCCAATGGCGGTGGTAAAGAGGTATTTATTCACATTAAGGCGTTTACTAAAAGTAAAAGACGGCCTGTAGGCAATGAGTTAGTGACCTATGAAGTGGCGGCTGATGCTAAAGGTAAATTGTGCGCGCAACAGGTATGGTATGTGGGCGCTAGCAGCGACAAGCCTCTGAGGATTACAAAAAGTGTGTACCCGGTGTATTTTGCCGTCGCATTTTTAACGCTGATGGGAATTGCGGCGGCCTTAGACACGTTACCGTTGTTTGTATTTGTAATTTACTGCGTCGCCAGCTTACTCACTTTTAGTTTGTATTGGTCAGATAAGCGGGCTGCTCAAAACGACTCACAAAGAACGCCTGAAAACACACTCCAACTATTAAGCCTAATTGGAGGCTGGCCTGGCGGCCTGTTCGCACAAAGAATATTTCGCCATAAATCTACTAAACAATCCTTCCAACTTACTTACTGGGCGGTGGTTTTCTTAAATATAGCCATGTTATTGGTCATAACTTCATCATTCGGGCGTGACCAGTTAAGTAAGTTGCTAGGGATTTAATGGTAGCGAGATTTAGCCCTTAAGTTCTACGCCAAAACAATAGACATCCACGCCATTGGCCGGTGCAATCAAGGTTGCTGGAATCGACACGCCGCTACGCCATTGGTCTACCGCCTCTTGCTTACCCGCGCCGGTGACTAAAAACAGTACTTCATGCGTATTGTTTAAACGGGTTTGGCTCATCGTCACGCGATCGGCCGGTGGCTTAGGGGCATTAAATACTGGCACCACATCGGCACTGTTATCCACTTCTTGATTAGGGAACAAACTCGCTGTATGGCCATCTTCACCCAAACCTAATATCACCAAATCAAATGTGCGCACGCCGTTTAGCGTTTTAGCATAAGCTTTAGCGCCTTCTACATTGCCTAGTTCGGTTGGGATATCGAAAATTTGGTTTTGCGGAATCGCCACATGATTGAGCCA
>DASWSZ010000145.1:0-4933 GCA_036402395.1 Methylophilus sp. | reverse complement strand
TATTGGTCAGCGGGCTATTTTTCTTGGTGACCATCAATGTGGAGAATTTTTTCGAAACATTGGGCAGTTGCGCAATAATATCGTCCACCTGCCCTTTTAGGCCAACCGCGCCCAAGGTGACCAGTGCCACCAAACTAATCACAGTAATACTGCTACCGAGCACGCGCGGAATATGAATGTAATGTAGCCACACCACAATCGGATTAAGGGTATAGGCTAGAAATATGCCCAGCAATAAGGTAATAAAAAAGATAGCTGCTTGGTCTAAAGCAAAAATCACCGCGATGGCGGCAATAATAAAGAGTGAGACGCTACGGACAATCAGCAGCTGTTCTTCTAATTCACCTGAGGTGGTCTCTGCTGAACTCTCAACTTTACTATGGAATATACGCATCGATGACTCAACTTTACTTGGTTAACAGCACTTATATAAAAGCCACATACCCATGACAGGTATGTGGCAACTCAGTTTGACTGTAACGGTTGATGACTACAGTCTACATCAAGGCCATTAACCTAGATGATTAACCTTTTACGATTAAACTATTTTTGACCGCTTTCACACCCTCAATCGCGGCAACCACAGCTTCAGCGCGTGCTTTAACCGCATCGCTGGCAACAAAACCACTTAAGATAATCGTACCTTTATACGTTTCTACACTGATTTTGAGCGATTTAAGTGACTCTTCAGCCAGTAGTTTAGCTTTGGCTTTGGTGGTAATGACACTGTCACTAACCACTTGCTCCACTTTCTTTTGGCCAACCGCTGTTTTAATTTCGGCGTATTCGGCTTTATCTAAGCTACCGTCTTGGTCTTTATCGGTAGCTTTAAAGGCTTGCTCAGTCACGGATGGGTCTAAACTGACTTCAGACCAAACCAAGACATTGTCTTTATTGGTGTCTAATTGTGCAAATTGTTCTGCATGTGGCACTTGTTTCTCTTGCACAGTTTCTGCATCTAACGCCATGACGTTGTAACTGACAGAGGTACCTAATAAGGCAGCCACTAATACTGATTTTTTGATTTTATGAATAGTTTGCATGTTAAATCTCCTAGCTTATGTATATACAAAGCGTGTTTGCTTTGCGAACCGTCATAGTAGTGAGTTCATGCAATAAACAAAGTCAACGAATCTCCTATTTTCGTGTCAGACATAGACTACACACTTAATCATCGGCACGGGTATTGAGCGGCAGCATCACACGCGTAAACACGCCGCCGTTAGCGCTACTTTTTAACTCAAAAATGCCACCAATCGCCAATACGCGGTGGCGCATACCGCTTAAACCATGGGTGTTTTTCTCTAACTTATCCACTTCCATGCCTTTGCCGTTGTCTTGTATTTCAATCTTCAAAAAGTGATCGTCAGCAATGATATGGATGGCCATCTCAGTGGCTTTGGCATACTTGGTGGCGTTATTTAAGGTTTCTTGCAACACGCGGTAGGCAATAATACTAATGGTTTCATTAATCACGGTACTTTCTTCGGGCAGCGTTAAGGTCAACTCCCAATTGTTGCGCTCCACTACATCGTTAATCATGGTTTTTAAAGCTGGCCAAAAACCAAACGATGAAATCATAGAAGGATGCAGTTCTTGTACTATTTGGCGTTTAAAGCTTATGCCTTGATCTAAATAGCCGTTGGTCTTTTTCAACTTATCGACAATATCCGGGCGGGTGTCTTTCAGCGTTTTCATCACCCACGCCAAATCCATTTTAGTGGCAGTCAGGATTGAGCCTAACTCATCATGCAACTCACGGCCTAACTTTTGCCGCTCGCGTTCAACATCGGCCTGATTATCTAACGCCAAGCAAGCCAGTAAACGGCTTTGCTCTTTCAGTTTGGCTTCGTTTTGCGCGTTGATGTTTTGCAAGGTCTGTTGTAACACGTGTTTTTCAGATAGCTCCTTGAGTAACTGTTGTATCACCAGCACCACTAATAGAATCAGTACCATGGGTCCACCAATGACAGAAGCTCTGGCCAACGTGGTGGAGCTGCGGCGCTCATCCACCACATTGGTCAGCTCTTTATAATAGATATCTAACAATTTATCGGTATTGGCAACAATTTTACGCATGTCGTGCAAACCGCCATCCATGTCTAATACTTGTCTGGCGTTGGTCCGACTGCCCTTTTGCGCCAGTTTGATGGTCAGGTTCATTTCGCTGGCTTTGGATTCCATATTGGCAGAAATGGTGTTGAGTATTTCTGCTTCCGTCCGATACTCCTGCTCCGTTCTAAACGCATGCATCACTTCGTCAACTTTTTTGATATTTACCCGTGCATTGGTCAAGGCTTGGTCATAGGGCGCCACATACTGTTTCTCGAAGGTAATCAAATAGCCGCGTTGCGCACTTTCCGCCTGATACATATTGCCTTTGATTTGATTCAAACCAACGATGATTTTACGCAAATTGCCAATCTCAACATCTTTTGATTTGATTTTCAAAATCCAGCTGTCACTAAAAAAGATGGTCATCATGGCAATCAATAGTGCCAGCACCAAAAAGGTGATGGTTTTGGCTCCAAAGATGGCATAAAGCAAATCAGATTTTTTTAATAATTTTTTTAGAAAGTTTTGCATGCGTGTAGGTATTCACTGACATGAGAATCGGCATTGTACCTCTTTGTGCAGCCATCTCAAGCATTTAACTTAACGCACTATGTATTACACCGCACGCAATTGAATATCAGCTTTATCAGCCTGATTTATCAGTATGCGTAGCTTTAGGGAAGTCTAAAACGTATAGATCAAAAGCGGAGAGAGGATGAAGATGCTATTAGCTAAATGTTTTGCCTTGATAGTGATGATCAGTGCCATGGCTATGTTGAGCGGCTTTGCTGCTAGCTTAATTCTATAAAGCAGGTGTAGGTTAAATCTGACAGGATTATCGTCCATACCCTACTCCACCTCACCTGTGTCAGTGATTACAATGATTTCACACTGTCGTAATGAATCAAATAAGGAGTACCACATGTTGCACTATACCGTTATATTTTTTGTGATTGCACTGATTGCTGCTGTTCTGGGTTTTGGCGGTATTGCTGCTGGGGCGTCAGGCATCGCAAAAATACTATTTTTTGTATTTTTAGTACTGACTATTATTTCTTTTTTGAAATCAAAAGGTTAATTTACTACTTAAGGAGAAGCATATGTTTAATTTAAAAAAAGATGAGATCAAAACTACTTCAGAACAATTGGCGCACGATGGTCGTGTAGCGGTAGACCATGTGGCAGAGCAAGTCAAAGCATCTGCTGAAAATGCAGCTGACAAAGTGGCTGAAAAATCGGAAGACTTAAAAGGTCAAGCCAATCATTTAATCGGCAGCCTAAAAAATGTTATCCAAGACTATACCAATGCCTCTAAAATAGAGGACATTACCGATAAAGCGGCTGCCCTTAAAACTGCAGTCACAGATGAATTCAATAACGTCTACAGTGCCGGCAGAAGCAAAGCAGAAGTGGCCGTTAAAGAAAATCCTTTAGCTACCCTTGCCATCGTAGCAGGTGCTGGCTTATTAATTGGTTATCTGCTTGGTACAAAACAATCGTCAAAATAAGAAAAGAGAACCACCATGTGGGGTACAGTCATTAAATTTGTTGCGCTATATTTTGTGAATAATCGTATGGCACGCGCTAAGCATAGCCTTGATGAAGTGAAGGAAAATGCTGCAGATTATGCGGAAACGCGTGCTGCTTTTATTAAACAAAACATAATGCATGACTTAGAACGCGTGGTGGAAAGTTTTGTAGGTTTGTTATTGATGTTTGCTGGTTTAATTTTTACTGGAATATTAGGGCTGATGTGGATATTTACTGTAGCCTGGAACAGCCCTAATCGAGAAATTATTTTAGGAGTGACGATGTTTATCCCGTTAGCACTAAGTGCAATATTGTTTGTGATGATTAAAAATGCTTGGAAACAAAAACCATTGATGCATGACACTACGCAATTGATTAGCGAAGACTGGAAATCCTTTAGACATGGCCTAGATGGCACTGCTGATATATCGGATGAAGCGAATCGTTAAACTGCAAAGTGAGTCATTAGTATGCGAAATGATTACGAATTAATTATTTCGCTTATACTGCACATGTATTTGATACGGAAAGCGCAATGAAAAAAATTCTATTGGTGGACGACCACAAAATCGTACGTCAGGGACTCAGAAACTTAATCGAGTTAGAACGCGATTTAGAAGTAGCCGATGAGGCCGCTAACGGCGTCGAGGCCTTGGAGTTAATCAGAAAAAATAGTTATGACGTTCTGGTGCTAGATATTTCCATGCCAGATAAAAACGGCGTGGATACGCTGCACGAGCTAAAACATATTGCGCCAGATCTTTCAGTATTAGTATTGAGTGGCTACGCCGAAGCACAGTATGCCCTTAACCTGATGCGCAGCGGCTGCAAAGGCTATCTGTCCAAAGATGCCGATTCGGACGAAATTATCAGAGCCATCCGCACCATTGCCAACGGCAAAAAGTATATTTCTTCTGAGTTAGCCGATTTGATGACCAATGAACTCAGTCATCCCTCCGACAAGCAATTGCATGAAATGCTGTCTGAGCGCGAGTTTCAGGTGTTTTTTAAATTGGCCAGTGGTCAAAGTCCCACTGAAATTGGCGAAGAACTACATATCAGCATTAAAACCGTCAGCACCTATCGCTCTAGGATTTTAGAAAAAATGGGGCTTAAAACCAATGCTGACCTCACTTACTACGCCATTAAATATGCGCTTGTTACCTAATCTTAGCCATGTGCTTGTAGGATAAAGCCTGATACCGCATGTCAAAAGTAAGGGCTAGAATACTTAATGTTAGAAACCCTTAAACTTTTAAAAGACCATGATGCATATATTACTGATTGAAGATTCTAGGCTACTGCGTGAATCCATCATGGAAATGTTGATGGACTGTAACAACCTAAC
>DASWSZ010000144.1:0-7037 GCA_036402395.1 Methylophilus sp. | reverse complement strand
GGCGATATTTATAGTGCCTTAGCGAAATTTCCTGATGCGAGTGTAGATCAAGTGTATAGCTATCATTTTATAGAACATGTAGAAAGTGTAAATATATTATTGGCAGAGCTCGCTAGGGTAGTAAAGGTGGGTGGCCATATTGAGTTTGTGGCACCGCATTTTTCTAACCCATATTTTTATTCAGACCCAACTCACAGAAGTTTCTTTGGCTTATATACGTTTAGTTACTTTTCAACCCATGCTACTTTGCAACGTCAAGTGCCTACTTATCAAGAGAAGTTATGGTTTCATTTAGAGCAAGTAGATTTGATTTTTAAGTCATCCCCACCGTTCTACTTCAGACATCTTGTCAAACGCTCTTTTGGCTTGATATTTAACTCATGTAATTATATGAAAGAATTGTACGAAGAGAACTTCTGTTATCTATTTCCATGCTACGAGGTGCGGTATACCTTGCGACGTATCGTAGGTGTAAATGGTGATTAGTCTATGGTTGCAAATAATACAAATCGGCTCTTGTGAAACATCATAATGAAAATCTTGTTACTCAGTCGTTATGGTCACCTTGGTGCTAGCAGTCGTTTGCGTATGTATCAATATCTCCCTTACTTAAATAAAGCAGGTGTAGATGTTACTGTCTCACCATTGCTCGATGATGACTATATTGAAGGGCTTTATGCAAACAATATTCAGAAACTTTCGGTGATTAAAGCTTATTTTAAACGTATTTTTTTTATGCTTAATCTCTCAAAGTTTGATCTGGTTTGGGTTGAAAAAGAGATGTTGCCTTGGTTGCCCGGCTGGATAGAGGTTGGCTTGTTTCCATCAAAAATACCTTTAATTGTAGATTATGATGATGCAGTGTTTCATCGCTATGATCAGCATAAATGGTCTATTGTTCGATCTCTACTTGGTCAAAAAATTGATCAGGTGATGCGCCGAGCCAACTTGGTCATCGCTGGTAATCAATATCTGGCAGATCGGGCACAGCTAGCAGGTGCAGTGCACGTTAAAATATTACCCACGGTGGTAGATATTGCACGCTATCAAGTGCTAGAGGATACGCATAATGCAACATTGATTATTGGATGGATAGGCTCGCCTGCCACCGCACATTTTCTGCGTGAAATTGTGCAGGCACTTACGGGGTTGGTTACTAAAAATAAATATCAGATTGTGGCGGTCGGTGCAAATCCAGCCCAGCTAAAAGATTTGCCAATTAAAGTATTGCCTTGGAGCGAAGAGACAGAAGTCGCCAGTATTCAGCAGTTTGATATTGGTATTATGCCATTGACTGACGGCCTATTTGAACGTGGCAAATGCGGCTATAAACTTATACAGTATATGGCCTGTGGTAAGCCCGTGATTGCATCGCCGGTGGGCGTCAATACCCAAATTGTACAACATGGTGAAAATGGATTTTTAGCAACATCAGCATCCGAATGGAAAGTGGCGATAACTCAACTGATTGAGGATGCTAGCTTGCGCAAACGTATGGGTGACCTGGGGCGTCATAAAGTAGAAGCCGATTACTCTCTACATACGATGGCTGATAAACTTGTTAGGTTAATGCAATCTAAAGTGGCGTCTTAAACGCTTTAGACTAATCATGTGTATGTAAGATATTCATGTTAATTGAATCAATATGACGGTGACGAAACTAAATAACTATAAAATCCTTTTCTTTGTTACAGAAGATTGGTTTGTCTGCTCGCATTGGTTACCTATTATCAAAGCAGCCAAAGATGCTGGCTTTGAGGTGGTGGTGGTGACCAATGTTCACCTACATGCAGATAAAATACTAGCATTAGGGGTTAGGCTGATTCCTTTTGAAATGTCTCGCCGGGGTTCCAATCTATTGAGCGAGTTGTCTACTATTTACAGGCTAGCCCGCGTTTACCGAAAGGAACGACCGACTATCGTGCATCATATAGCCATGAAGCCAATGTTATATGGCTCTTTTATCGTGCACCTACTCGGTGTAAGACATATTGTTAATTGGGTGTCTGGGCTAGGTTGGTTGTTTATCTCCAATAATTGGCGCGCAAAAGTCATGCGTAGTCTCGTTAAAAAAACGCTCAGTTTGCTTTTAAGTCGAACATCCGTCATCGTAGAAAATACGGATGACAAAGCGGTGATGCTAGATTTAGGTATTTTTTACAGAAATCTGCATTTAATGCGCGGCGCAGGTGTCGATACCGAGGTGTATGCACCAAAGCAGCATCAGGCTAATGTGGCCAACACATCTGCTAACCCCGTTGTACTGCTACCATCAAGAATGCTTTGGGATAAAGGCCTAGGTGAGTTTGTCGATGCCGCAATGCTACTTAAAAAAAGGGCAATTACTGCACGCTTTGTGTTAGTGGGCAGTCCTGATGAGTCAAATCCTGCCAGTGTGTCAGTACAGCAACTAAAGCAATGGCATGAGGAGGGCGCGGTAGAATGGTGGGGGCGACGTGAAGATATGCCACAAGTATTTGCTGCATCAAATATCGTATGTTTACCTTCTTATCGGGAAGGTTTGCCTAAGGCCTTGTTGGAGGCTGCATCATGTGGCTTGCCTATAGTCACTACCGATGTGCCTGGGTGCAGAGAAGTTGTTAGTAATGGTGATAACGGCTATCTAGTGCCTTCACATGATTCTATTGCTTTGGCTAATGCATTGGAAAGCTTAATAAGGAGCCCAGATTTAGCAGAAAAAATGGGTGCTCGTGGCCGTACGCGGGTGTTAAATGAGTTTTCACAAGAAATCATTCAGGCGCAAGTGGTTTCACTTTATAAAAAGTTAATCGCTTGAGTCATATTCTTGTCACTGGTGCTAATGGGTTTGTAGGTAAGCCATTTTGTGGCGAATTGCTATCTAATGGTTATTCAGTTCGTGCCGTTACAAGAACTGTCAATCAATCGGCGATTGCCTCAGAAGCTGTGGTTGTGGGTAATATGGATGCATCTACCGACTGGAGTGATGCATTAACTAATATTGACGTGGTGGTGCACCTTGCCGCACGTGTGCATGTCATGAACGAGCATGCACTTGATCCACTTGCAGAGTTTCGTAAAGTAAATGTGGCTGGGACATTAAATCTCGCCAACCAAGCAGCAAAAATGGGTGTTAGGCGCTTTGTGTTCGTAAGCTCGGTGAAGGTAAATGGGGAACATACACTTGTAAACCAGCCATTTACAGCAGATGACACGCCGCACCCGCAAGACCCTTATGGGCAATCTAAGTTAGAAGCCGAGCAGGGGCTCATGTTGATTGCGCAGCATACCGACATGGAGGTGGTAATCGTGCGCCCACCGTTGATTTATGGACGTGGGGTTAAAGCTAATTTTGCATCCATGCTTAAGTTAATACGTTCTGGCTGGCCTATACCACTAGGTGCAGCAGTGCATAACCGTCGCAGTTTTGTCGGTATTGATAACTTGGTAGATTTTTTGCTGGTGTGCATTGCGCATCCGGCAGCGGCCAATCAAGTGTTGATGGTGAGTGATGGTGAAGATTTATCAACGGCTGAGCTATTCAGGCGCTTAGGCGTGGCGATAGGGCATCCAGCAAAATTATTCTATATGCCTACCAGCCTGCTTACTTTAGGCGCTAGCCTCTTAGGCAAGCAGGCAATGACAGAGCGCTTACTGGGGAACTTACAAGTGGATATTACAAAGAATAAACAGCTGCTAGGTTGGCAGCCCCCCATCACTGTGAATGAGGGGTTTAGGCGAATTTAGCGCCGGTAATTTATTTTTACTCTGGAAGCGAAAAAAGGTAGTTGGTCAGTTTTTATTCAGCTTTTACCCTACCGTAATGGTCATCAAATCTTACAATATCGTCTTCACCCACATAGTCGCCGCACTGCACTTCAATAATCTGTAATAGTTTATCGCTATGGTTTGACAAGCGATGTTGGTGCGTTTTAGAGATGTACGTGGATTGATTCTCTTGCAAAATAAATTCAATACCATTATTACTGATAGTCGCTTCACCGCTAATCACCACCCAATGTTCTGAGCGGTGTTTGTGCATTTGTAGTGAGAGTTTAGCGCCCGGTTTTACTTCAATGCGCTTGATTTTGTAGGCAGGGCCTTCTTCCAGCACCGTGTAATTGCCCCAAGGACGGTTGACTGTTTGGTGTAGTTTATGTGCGTCGTGGTTTTGTTGTTTAAGCTGGTTATAAATGTCTTTTACGTTTTGCACATGGCTTCTGTTGGCTACCAGCAAAGCATCGGGTGTGTCAATGACCATGATATTGTCTAAGCCGACCAAGGCGACTACGCGTTTGTCGCTTTGCACAAAGCAGTCTGTAGTCATGTTTAAAATAGCGTTACCTGAGATACGATTACCATCATCATCTGCAGCGGTAAGGCTACTCATGGCATCCCAAGCGCCAATATCGTTCCAGCCGATGTCACACGGAATGACGGCAACGTTAGCGGACTTTTCCATCACAGCATAGTCAATCGAATTACTTGGCACATTAGCAAAGCTAGTGGCTTCAAATTCAACTTGCGTGACGTCTGTGCTGATTTGCAACGAAGCGTCAAAGCAGGCGTTGGCCGCAGTAAAAATATCCGGCGCGTGTTGTTTGAGCTCGGCGATTAAAGTGCTGGCGGTGGCGCAAAACATGCCAGAGTTCCAATAAAACTTGCCAGAATCGACGTAAGCTTGGGCGGTGGCTAAATCAGGCTTTTCGACAAAGCGTGCAACTTCATAGCCTAGTGTATTCTGCGCGTGCGTAATAGTTTTAGCTTGATTTGCTTCGATATAACCATAACCGGTTTCTGGCGCATTCGGTTGTATGCCAAATGTCACCATTTTACCGGTTTGTGCAATCGCTGTTGCATCCATGACCGCTTGCTGAAAGGCGGCTTGATCGGCAATGAGGTGATCCGCAGTTAAAATCAGTAAGATCGCATCATCACCATGTTGTTTAGCCACATACAACGCCGCTAATGCCACCGCCGCTGCGGTGTTACGCGCAAACGGCTCCAGCAAAAAGCTGGTGTTCATATTCGCTGTATTCACCTCGCGGTAATCGTCTTTGGTTTTAAACAGCAATTCGCGATTCGTCACCGTCAGTACTTCAGATACCTCAGGCAGTATGGCGCCACGGATAAACGATTTTTGTAAAAAGCTTTGGTTATCGGCTAAGCGAATAAACGGTTTGGGATGTAATTCGCGCGAAACTGGCCACAACCGTGAGCCAGCACCACCACATAATATCGTTGGAATGAGTTTCATGCGCTTCTTTGTTTAATAAAATAGTGCTTGATTATATAGCGAACTATCAGCGATGACGATGGGGTAGCGCACCTACAGCCTCAATTTGCGTAGAGGCCAAGCTTATTTTGCATTATTTAACATCGCGCGAATGCTGGCCATTTTAGATTTGCCAAAATCTTTGCTAGCCAACAGTTGGTCTGGGTCGTTAAATGGATTGCCAAAATGTTTGACATCATCTTTGGGTAACTCAGCAATAAAGCGGCTTTGCTCGCACATTTGCATTTCACCGGCGCGCTTGCGTTTTTTGCACCAAGAAATATTCAGCGATTTTTGCGCGCGGGTAATGCCCACATACATCAGGCGGCGCTCTTCTTCAATTTGATTATTATCAATGGATTCGCGGTGCGGCAAGATGCCTTCCTCGCAACCGATTAAAAACACATGACCAAACTCCAAGCCTTTGGCGGCATGCAAAGTAGACAATTTCACTGCGTCTGGTTCGCCATTTTCTTTGCCTTCCAACATGCTAATCAATGACACCATTTGCGTCAGTTCTAATAGAGTTTTGCCGTCAGCTTCATTGCCAAACTCAGTATTAGGCTCGCCTTTTTTGCTTAGCCAAGCAATAAATTCTTGCACGTTGCCCCATTTGCTTTCGGCTGCGCGTTGCTCTTCACTGTCGTATAAATAGCTTTCGTATTGTATTGTATTCAATAAATCAGCCAGCAACTCCCCAGCGGGGTCACGTACGGCGCGCGACTGTAAGGTGTTGATATATTGACAAAACCTAAGCAGATCGTCTAATTGCTTGCTGCCGATTTCACGCTGAAATTCGCCTTCAAATGCCGCTGCAAAGAGTGACAAATGATGTGCACTGGCATATTCGCCCAAACGTTCTAGCGTAGTGTTGCCTATGCCTTTTTTGGGTGTGGTAGCGGCGCGAATAAACGCTGGGTCGTCATCTTCATTGGCGACCAAACGCAAGTAGCTGACGATGTCTTTAATCTCCGCTTTATCAAAAAACGATTGCCCGCCAGAAATGGTGTAGGGGATTTTTTGGTTGCGCAGAAATTGCTCCATGATGCGCGCCTGATGGTTGCCACGGTACAAAATGGCATAGTCTTTATAGGTGGTGCGGTGCTCAAATTTATGCGCCTGCAACTTCATCACCACCGATTCCGCTTCGCGCTCTTCACTCATGCAAGCTGTCACTTGTAGCATATCGCCAGTGCCTAAATCACTCCATAATTTTTTTTCAAATAATTTAGGATTGTTTGCTATTACTTGGTTGGCGGCGCGTAATATGCGCACGGTAGAGCGATAATTCTGCTCCAGTTTAATCACTTTTAGCTTGCTAAAATCCACTGTAAGCTGACGCAAATTTTCCACATCGGCACCGCGCCAGCCATAGATCGCTTGGTCATCGTCACCCACCGCCGTAAACTCGCCACGCGTACCGGTGAGTAATTTGACCAGTTTATATTGGCAGGCATTGGTGTCTTGGTATTCGTCTATCAGCAAGTATTTGAGCTTGCGTTGCCATTTATCTAGCGTTTCTGGGTGCGCTTCAAATAACTCTACCGGTAGTTTAATCAAGTCATCAAAATCCACAGCCTGATAGGCTTTAAGTGTTTGCTGATAAATTTGATAGACCTTGGCGGCGGCATGCGTCAGGTCTTCTTCCGCGCTTGCTTTGGCTTGGTCTGGATTGACAAAATTGTTTTTCCAGCTGGAAATCTGCCACTGCGTTTTGCGCAATAACTGCTTATCGGTGGTGGCCAGTACATCGCTTAAAATCTTAAAGCTGTCGGATGAATCT
>DASWSZ010000143.1:0-10041 GCA_036402395.1 Methylophilus sp. | reverse complement strand
AGCAATACCACGACGAATACTTCAGGTAATGGAGCTAAAAACAGCTCTAGTACTTCAGTCGAAAGCCAATCTAAAAATCATTTGTGGGAATCGCTAATACAGAATATCAAAGAGCTATTGGCCGAAACAGATAAAGAGGTGATTGTGACGCGCTTTGGTAGTGTGTCTGAGAATGCTACGGATGTCTCTAAACCGCAGGCAACTGATGCAAATGCCCAGGCTAATAACAGGTCCGCGGCAGAGGAGCGCCAAGAGCAACGCTCAGAATATAAAACCTTATTTGCGGCCAATGTTATTGCCAACCCAGAAACCGGTGTGATTAGCGTGCGTGCCACCAGTAAACAACACGAAAAGGTGCAGGAGTTTATTGATCGAGTAATGGGCAGTGCTAAAAAACAGGTATTGATTGAAGCGACCATAGTGGAAGTGCAGTTAAGCGATAGCTTTCAAGCCGGCATTGACTGGAGTCGTTTAAATAACGGCCCAAATAATAGTGGGTTTGTGTTTGGACAAACATTAGGCGCTAAAGGCGTTGTCTTTAACCCCAACGTTAACTTTAACCCCAACACAGGTACAGGCGTCAATAATCAGTTTTCGGCGGGTTCAGTCAATCAGCTGAATGTGCAGAATACTGCAGGCTTTGTGGCTGGTTACTTAAACCCAGCCAGTGCAATAGGTAATATTGCAGCATCCATTACCTTACTCAAACAGTTTGGTGATACCAAGGTATTGTCTAGTCCCAAGTTGATGGTGCTCAATAACCAGACTGCGATATTAAAAGTGGTCGATAATCTTGTGTACTTTACCGTACAAGCTCAGCAATCCACCTTAGGCGGCAGTGTGGGTGGCACTTTAAATAGTATTACGACCACTCCCAACACGGTGCCGGTAGGCGTAGTCATGAGCGTTACGCCACAAATTAATGACACCTCTAATGTGAATATCAATGTGCGGCCAACCATTTCTAAAGTGTTGAGTTTTGTATCCGACCCAAACCCTGCGCTCACTGTGCCAAGCTTAATCCCGCAGATTCAAGTACGGGAAATGGAGTCGCTATTACAAATTGGTAGTGGTAATACCGCGGTGTTGGGCGGGTTAATGCAAGATGAAATCTACAGAAATACCGATAAAGTGCCTGGCTTATCTGAAGTACCGGGTGTGGGGGAAATATTTAGAGGTAAAAACGATGCTACGCGTAAAACCGAGTTAGTGATTTTCTTACGTCCTACCGTGATTACCAATGCTAGTTTAGAAAGTGATGAGTTGATGAGTTTTAAACAGTTCTTACCTGCGCAGCAGTTGCAAAAAGTGTTGGATGAGGCCAATGAGTGATTAATTTGGTGCTCACTATTTTGCTATGAGTTTATTAATTAAAGCATTGGACAAAGCTGAAAAGGCATTAGAAGGACAGCATAAAGTTCAGCAGGCGTTGCGCAGGCGCGCCAGTAATATCGCCAACCAAGCCGCAGGTGAAGTGGAACTAGACAAGCCAGAGTTGGCCTTGACGCCCGAAGATGCGCGCACAACACCGGCGAGTGATAACACGCATTACGATAGCCCAGCAGTGCAAGCCGCCAATGTGTTTGAGGCTAAGCAGCCGGCAAAAAAAAGCATCAACCCTATGTTGTGGTTTGTGGCATTTGGCATATTGGCGTTGATGGCAATAGCGTTTTACTTTTACCAGCAGCTGAATCAGTTGCAATCGCCGCCTGTAGTGGTGGCGCCCATTAGCGCGCAAAGCCAGCCAGCTGCTGCTACAGATGTTGTGCCGCCAGCACAAACACTATCAGCACAGGTAACGCCATCGCCTGCCTCTGCTACACCGCCCGTGCCTGAAGCATTGGCAAACAAGCCAGCGCTAACAACTGAGACGGCTGAACAAACTGTGGCCAAGCCTAGCGCATCTAGTAATGCTGCGGTTGAACCAGTCAAAGCGGCGACCACGCAACAAATGCAGAAGATACAACTATTGCGCACAGAAGCGTCTGCCAATAGCACTAAGAACACACTGACTGCGCGCGAATCGGTGGTGCAGCCTGCGCAAGTGATGGCGACAAAGCCCGGCTCTCATTTAAACTTTGCTCAGACCATTGCCTCTGATAGTGCCTCTATTCAAATCTCTAAATCAAAAACGCAGTTAGGTGTGAACCCTGAGCTAACGCGTGCTTATGAGGCCTATGTGGCGGGCAATGACAGCGATGCGCAAGTCTTATATAAACGTGTATTGCAACGCGACGTGCGTAATGTGGATGCTTTATTAGGCATGGGGGCGATTGCAGAACGCCAAGGGCGGCTGCCGGATGCGTTGGGCTGGTACCAAAAAGTGTTGGAGGTGGAGCCTAGAAATACCACGGCGTTAACGGCCTATTATGCGCAAACAGAAGACAAGCAAGATAAAGAATTAAAACTTAAAAATCTGATAGCCAATGCGCCCAACAGCGCCAATGTGTATGCTGATTTGGCTGATTATTACGCAGAAAATAATCGCTGGCCAGAAGCACAACAGGCGTATTTTGAAGCCTATCGCTTAAACAAAAGTGCAGAAAATGCCTTTAACTTGGCGGTGAGTATGGATCAGCTAGGTAAGCCAGCGATTGCGCTACCGTATTACCAAGAGGCGTTGGCCTTATCTGCACATGCGGGCAGCAACGCGATCGATCAATCTGCGCTACAAAAACGTATTGCTGCAATTCAAGCAAATTAACCCAATAAAAAAAGATTATGGCAGAACAAAGACGCAAGCTTAGATTAGGCGATTTAATGGTGCAGCAGGGCTTGATTAGTCAAGACCAGTTGCGCATTGCCTTGATTGAGCAAGACCAAAATAATTTGCCGCTCGGCAAGCAGCTGGTGCGTTTGGGCTTTGTGTCAGAGTCTATGGTGCGCGATTTAGTCGCCCATACCATAGGCCAGGAGAGTATCGATTTAAGTACGGTAGTAGCGGATGTCGATGCGCTGAGCATGGTGCCGGAGGATTTTTCTAGACGTTATCACGTGCTGCCAGTGTCGTACGAAGACGCCAGCAATATCATGATAGTGGCCATGGCGGATATGTTTAACGTGGTGGCGCTAGACCAATTGCGCGCCATGCTGGGTGGCCAAATCCAGCTAAAACCAGTGCTGGCCGCTGAAGCGCAGTTAGAAGAATATATCGACCAGTTTTATGGCTATGAGCTGTCGGTGGATGGCATCTTGCGTGAGATCGAAACTGGCGAGATTGATTACCAAAGCTTGGCCGAAAACGGCAATGAGTATACCCAGCCGGTGGTGCGCTTGGTGGGTGCATTACTGATGGACGCAGTGAAGCGTGGCGCTTCGGATATTCACTTTGAGCCAGAATTTGCCTTCTTGCGGATTCGTTATCGTATCGACGGTGTGCTGCAACAGGTGCGCAGCTTGCATAAAACTTATTGGCCAGGCGTGGCAGTGCGTTTAAAAGTGGTGTCGGGCATGGACATTGCCGAAACGCGCTCACCGCAAGATGGCCGTTTGAACATGAATTTATGCGGCAGGCCCATTGATTTTAGGGTGTCTACCCACCCCACCATCAACGGTGAAAACATAGTCTTACGCGTGCTCGACCGCGAAAAATCGATTATTCCGCTAGAGCGCATGGGTTTACGCATGAATACGCTGGAAGAGCTGAAATTTATGATGACGCGGCCAGAAGGCATCGTCATTGTTACCGGGCCGACCGGCAGCGGTAAAACTACAACGCTGTACTCCTTGTTGTCACATTTAAATACCGAGTCGGTCAATATTATGACGCTGGAAGACCCAGTGGAATATCCGGTGACTTTAATGCGGCAAACTTCAGTCGCCGAGGTGAATAAAGTCGACTTTGCTAATGGCATACGCTCAATTATGCGGCAAGACCCAGACATTATTCTGGTGGGTGAAATCCGCGATGAAGATACGGCGACCATGGCCTTCCGCGCAGCGATGACTGGCCACCAAGTATTCAGTACCTTGCATACCAATTCTGCTTTGGGCACCGTACCGAGGTTGCTGGATATCGGTATTTCGCCTGAAATTATGGCAGGTAATATTATTGGCGTGGTCGCGCAACGCTTGGTGCGTGTGTTGTGCCCGCACTGCAAAGACCCAGTGAAGCCTACTGATGATGAGCGCAAAATATTAGGTGTTAATCAATCGGAAGCCATTCAGATATTTAAACACAAAGGTTGCAAACGCTGCTCCTTCACCGGCTACCGAGGCCGGATGGCGATTATCGAATTGCTGCGCATCGATAGCGATTTAGATGCCTTAATTGCGCGGCGCGCGCACTTGGATGAGCTGCGCAAATTGGCGTTGCAAAAAGGCTTTGTCACACTGGCAGACGATGGCATCAGACGGATATTAGAGGGCTATACTAGCCTAGAAGAAGTCATGCGTGTGATTGACTTAACCTCTAGAGTGAAACATTAGTTGATTGCTTAAGCGCTGTGGCTACCTTTAATTACAAGGCAATTGATAAGTCTGGCCGCCACGCCCGTGGGCAAATGGATGCGCTGAATGAAGTAGATTTGGAGATACGCCTAGCGCGCATGGGCTTGGATTTAATTACCTTTAAATCCTCAGAAAAGACCAATCAAGCGTTTGCTGGTAAGCGTGTGAGTAATCGCGATTTGGTGGTGTTTTGTTTTCAGCTAGAGCAGCTCACCAGCTCGGGCGTGCCCTTGCTGGAAAGCTTAAACGACCTGCGAGAAAGCACCACTAATCCTTATTTTCAAAAAGTTATCGGCGGGCTGCTGGCGGATGTGGAAGGCGGTAAAATGCTGTCTGAAGCGTTGGCTGACCACCCCGATGTATTTAGTGAAGTGTTTGTTAATTTGGTGTCGGCGGGTGAGCAAACTGGCCAATTGCCACTGGTGTTTAATAACTTAAGCGATACCTTAAAGTGGCAAGACGAGTTATTTGCACAAACCAAGCGTTTGCTCATGTACCCGCTCATTTTGCTGGTGGTGGTTTCAGCGGCGGTGGTGATTTTAATGGTGTATTTGGTGCCAGAAATGGTGAAATTTCTCACCAGTTTAGGGCAAGAGCTACCTTGGAACACCAAGCTATTGATTGCGATTTCTAACGCCTTTGTTGGTTATTGGTGGTTAATATTGTTAGCGATCGTCGGGTCTATCATCGGCGTATTTGCAGTGATTCAATCCAGCCCCAGTGCCCGCTACCAGTTTGATTATTTAAAATTACATTTGCCGCTGACCGGTGAAATTTTGCAAAAAATTATCATGGCGCGCTTTGCGCGTTATTTTGCGCTGATGTATCAAACCGGTATCCCGATTTTGGATGCCATTAAAACCTGTGAAAAAATTGTGGGTAACCGCGTCATTGCCGATTCGCTCAACCGCGTACATGCGCAAATTAATGCTGGGGACAGCATGAGCGAGAGTTTTCATAACGCTGGCTTGTTTCCGCCACTGGTGGTGCGTATGATTAAGATAGGCGAGAGCACAGGCGCGCTAGATAAATCGCTGATGAATGTCAGCTATTTTTACGACCGTGACGTCAACGAAATGATGCAAAAAATGCTCAAATTGTTAGAGCCTGCGCTGACGGTCATTTTAGGCTTGGTATTATTGTTTATCATGGCATCCGTATTGTTGCCGGTGTACGACTCTTTCAGTGTAATGAAATTCTAAATGGCAGCTGCTAAACTTATTCTGTGTGCGTCTAATCAGCGACTCATCGCTGGTATTTGGTATGGCACCAAGTTGCATCACTTTGAAACCTTTGATAACCACGAAGCCGGTTACGAGGCGTTTGACCAGTTCCTTAAACAGCATCCGCAAGTCAATGTCTATATGATTGCCGATGCGATTGAAGAGGAATACCGTTTAGAAAGTTTGCCGCACACCACTGGCAGCGCGCGCGCTGAGCTACTGGAACGTAAGCTCAATCAATTTAATCGTAACAATTTGTTCCGCACCGCGCACTTTATCCAACAGGATAAAGACAAGCGGCGTGACGATCAGTTTTTGTTTGTAGCACTGAATAACGCGGATTTTATTCAAGGCTGGATGAGCATTATTCAGGCCAACCAGATGCCGCTGGTGGGCTTGTATTTGTTGCCGATGATTAGCCAATATACCGTGCAGCAAATGAAGCTGGCAGCACCGAATATTTTGCTTTGCGAGCGCCTTTCTTCTGGTTTAAGACAAACCTATTTAAGCCACGGTCGCTTGCGTATGAGCCGCTTGGCGCCTATGGTGGATGTAAAGCCAAATCAAATGGCGTATTTTTATTTGGTGGAGATTGAAAAAACGCGGCTGTATTTGCAAAGCCAGCGCTTTGTGACCGACCAGACCGAGCTGCAACTGGTGATGCCGTCGTTGGACGATGCCAGTGCTGTGATTGGCAAAAGTATCAGCCAAGAACAAAGCATGGAGTGCAAAATTGTCGATTCTTTGGCCTATGCCAAAAACATCAATATTGCACCAGAGTTGGTGGTCAAGCATCCTGAGCTATTGCATATGCAATTGCTGGCCAACGGCCACATTCCTGATAACTTAGCGCCTGAGCAGTTGACCAAAGCCTATCGCCTCAGCAATGTTAAGCAGGGCATCTATGTGGCAACTATTTTAATCGTACTGATTGGGCTGCTGGTGGCGGGCTACAACGTTTGGCAAGGCAAGCAGCATAAGCAGACCATTGCGCAGTTGGCGCAAGATACGCAACAACAACATATGCGCTATGAGGCGGTGGCGAAAGACTTTCCTGATACGCCTATACCCAGTGCAGATTTAAAAAATGCCGTTGACATGGCGCAAGCGATCGGCCGTTATCAACACACGCCAGAAACTTTGATGCGTATCGTCAGCGCAGCGCTGGCGCCGATTCCCGAGATTGGCATAGACCGCTTGCGTTGGTTGCAAACCAGTACCATAGACATAGCCGATACTGAACAGTCGACTGCAAATAGCGGTGCTGTTAACACCGCGGCGGGGGGAGATACACTGCGCCAAGTGGCGTTTGTGAATGCCGAGCTACTCAATTTTGATGGTGATTATCGCGCGGCATTGACTACGGTGAATCGTTTTGTGAGCAATTTAAGAGCAAACGTCAACGTAGAGCAAGTGACTGTACTGCAAGAGCCGGTGAATGTGAGCTCGTTTGCCAATTTGCAAGGCACCACCAATGATGAAAATACGACCGCAAGAGCACCGGCGGTATTTAAGCTTAAGATAGTGCTTAAGCCCACATTAAGTGAGCCGCAACCATGAAACTTACCCAACAAGATTGGCAACGTTTACAGCCGCCGTTACTGGGCATGGGCTTAGCTTTGGTATTGGTGGGGCTGTTGGCGTTTTATGCTGAAGATTATCAAAGTCAGCAAGCAGCGGCGCTGCAAGTTCAACAAGCTGAATTCAATCAGGCGCGGCAAAAGTATATGTCCTCCGGTCAGGAACGTGAAACCATTGCGCATTATCTGCCCTTATACCAAGCGCTCATCAGCCAAGGCTTTGTTGGAGAAGAGCAGCGCATCGAGTGGATAGCACAACTGCGGCAGATTCATATGCAGCATAAGTTGTTTAGTATTCAATATCAGATAGGCGAGCAGGAAAAAATCAACCCCACCTATTTACCCAACATGGGCAACTTTAGCTTGCATCGCTCTATTATGAAGCTAGACATGGACTTGTTGCATGAGGAAGATTTGCTCACTTTGCTTAATGGGCTACAACAACAAACTGCGCCGCTTATTATTCGCGAATGTGAAATTAACCGACCCATAGGCAGCAAGATCAATACAACCTTGCTGACCAACAATGCCAAGGCGCGCTGTGAAATCGATTGGATTACCTTGCGTGAACCCCATCAGGAGGGCGGCACATGAAACCATGGATAATGCTTATCTGCGTGTTACTAGCGCAAGCTGCATTGGCAGCAGAACCAATAGGTAGGTTATTTAGCACGCCAGACGAGCGCGCTAGGCTAGAGGTTGTACGTCAGACAAAAAAAGTCATGATTCCACAGGCGATTGAGGTAGAACAACAGCCTGCGGTCATTATCGATAAACCGGTATTGCCCAATACGGTGACGCTGCAAGGTTATGTTAAACGTAGCGATGGCAAAAAAGGCACGGTGTGGATTAACCAACAAGCCGTGCAAGAAGACGCCAGTAATGATGAGGTGGCAGTTGGGCGTTTATCGGCCAATAGCAATCGCGTGCCAGTGAAGATTAAAGCCAATGGAAAACAGTTCTCTTTGAAGGCTGGGCAACAGTACGCACCAGACACCAATCAAGTGCGAGAAATGCGCTCGACTTATCAGGGTGATAGCGCTACTGATGACATCACGCAATCGGGCGTGATAGACGCAACAACTGAGCGTTAGTAAGCTGCGCTTCAAATGTATTCAGCAAACCATCAATTTAAAACTAAACAAGCGGGTGCCATGCTGATCATGCTGGCCATTTTTGTGGTGTTGGCTTCATTAACCTTGCTGGTGACGCAATTGAATGGCCGTACACAAAAAAATCAACATGACCAGCAAACGGCGGCAGCATTAGCCGAAGCAAAAGCAGCATTGATCGGTTATGCCATGACCTATGACGATACGCACCCAGGTGAGGTATATGGATACTTGCCTTGTCCGGATACGGATGCGACTACTGATCCCAGCGGAGAAGGCGCGCAATCTATATGTGGTAATCTAAATGTGAGTGTATTAGGGCGATTGCCATGGAAGACCCTCAAGCTTGCACCTTTACGCGATGGTTCAGGAGAGTGCTTATGGTATGCAGTGTCTGGTAACTTTAAAAACAATCCCAAAATAAACAACCTGAGCCCCAATTTTAATGGACTGTTTAATGTGCTTGCAGCTAATGGCGCCCACTTAGCTGGCCCAGCTGTTGATACCCGCGCAGTGGCAGTGATATTCGCGCCAGGTGCAATATTGCCAGGGCAAGACCGTAGCACTGACCCCAATGCCGTGCGTTGTGGCGGTAATTATGGCGCAGCTAATTATTTGGATATAGACATATTTAACAGCCAAAACAATGCTGTGGTTCCTTCTGATAATTCCGCTTTTGTGGCGGCAGAAAATTCACAATTGACGGCTAATAATGATGATTATTTTAACGACCAGCTATTGCTGATACGCCCAAGTGAAATATTTGCTGCGTACTGCAAAAAATACGTGAACACTTTGCTTAATCAGATTAGCCCAAATGTGAATGGTTGTAATGCCAGCGCCGCTGAAGTCACCCCAAAAATACCTAAACTGGAATGTTCTAAAGCAACTGCATATTTAGAAAGCACATGCACAAATACTTGTTATGAAGCTGCTGAAACATTGATGACTTCTAATTGCCTTGGCAATATGGCAGCGACTGGGTGTCAAGCAGCGGTTAACACGCTAAGAGGGTGTAATGTTTAGTCATACCAAGTTATCTCGCCACCTAAACGGCTTTACCTTAATTGAAGTCGCCATAGTCATGATCATTGTCGGCCTCCTGATTAGTGGCCTGATTGCGCCATTGTCTGCGCAGCTTGATGCACGTAACTACAACGAAACTCGCAATACATTGGCTGAGGTGAAAGAAGCGCTGATAGGGTTTGCTTTAAGTCATGCCGCGACCGATGGTAACCCCTATTTACCATGTCCAGACACCGATGGCGATGGGCGTGAAAACAGAAACGCCCCTCTTTGTCAAAGTGACGTGGGTAGCTTACCCACGCAGGATTTAGGTTTGGTAGCTACCGACAGTTGGAATAACCAATATATTTATCGCGTAGCGCCTGAATTTTCTAATAGTACCAATGGATTTAGCTTGGTAAGCAAAGGTAACATTACATTGCTGAATGCCAATAGCGGCAGTAATCTTGTTATCGAGTTACCAGCACTGGTATTATCCCGAGGCAAAAATGGTGCGGCAGCAGCTGCCAGCATGGATGAGCAGGAAAATATAGATGCAGATACCATATTTGTCAGCCATGAATTTACCTCCACCTTTGATGATCTCGTAGTGTGGGTATCCCCCAATGTATTATTTAACCGCATGGTCACTGCAAACCGATTACCGTAATG
>DASWSZ010000142.1:0-4792 GCA_036402395.1 Methylophilus sp. | reverse complement strand
AAGACAAGCCTAAAAAGATTTCGGCTTTTTCGATGGCACTTTTAATTTCTGGCCGTGCCGTTTTCACGTCTTCCAGCCGCTCGCCGCGTTGTAATTGTGGCTGCAACCATGCAGAAAACTGCGCAACCGCCCCAGCGTTACCGGCTACCACCAACTGATATTTAACGCGACTGCCATATTGAATCAACTCGGTGCCAGCCACATCTTGCAAATGCATCATCAAGCGTGGCGCAAAACTAAACATATCGCCGCCACGTGATGGTTCAGTTTGAATCACGCCAGCAATTTTGAATGACACAGCGCCCACTTCTACCGCATCTCCTATTTGTAGGCCTAGCGCGCTGACCAAACGTGGCTCTAACCACACTTCACCTTTGGCGGGGCCTTGCTTGGTAATCGTGGCTGTTTGCGTAGTGCTAGTTTGTACTGCAAATTCACCCCGTAACGGAAAGCCATCGCCCAAGGCTTTGATTTCGGCTAATTGGTTGTTGTCGTCCACAAACACCATGCTAGGAAATTCGGCAGTTTGCGCTACGCTTAACTTCAGCGATTTTGCATACTCAGCATAAGTAGCAGGTAATGTGTGGTCACTGAATACCGCTAAATCGCCGCCCAACAACACACTGCCTTGGCTATACAAATTGGCAGAAATGCGCTGCGAGAAGCCGCCCACGGCGGTGATGGCCGCTATCGCCAATACCAAAGCCATCAACAGCACACGTAAATCGCCAGCTTTCCAATTAGCTTTGAGTTGTTGCCATGCCAGCGTAAACGTCAGTATATTCAATGGATTAAACCTCAATCTGCGTGAGTTGACCGTTGTTAAGCTTGAGCACACGGTCGCAGCGTTGCGCCAAATGTGTGTCATGGGTGACCAATATTAATGTCGTCTGATACGCATGATTGAGTTCAAACAATAACTCGATAATTTTTTCGCCAGTGGCGCTGTCCAAATTGCCAGTCGGCTCATCGGCAAATAATAGTGAAGGGTTACCAGCAAAGGCGCGCGCAATGGCGACACGTTGCTGTTCGCCACCTGATAATTGCTTGGGGTAATGCTGCATGCGCTCAGCCAAGCCTACTTTTTGTAAGGCGCTGATGGCTGTTTCTTTGGCGTTGGCACGCCCATTTAATTGCAACGGAATCATCACGTTTTCCAGCGCGGTCATGGCTGGCAAAAGTTGAAACGACTGAAACACAAAGCCCATGCTAAGTCCGCGCACCGCGGCACGTGCATCTTCGTCCAGGCTGCTAAATGCGCTACCCTCAACATCCACAGTGCCACTGGTGGGGATATCTAAACCTGCCAATAAGCCAAGTAAAGTGGATTTACCCGAACCAGAACTGCCGACAATAGCCACCCGCTCGCCTTGTTTCACTGCCAGCTGCAAATTGTTGAGAATATGAAGCGGATGTGCTGCATCCCCTACACTTTTGCATAAATCTGTGGTCGAAATGATAAGATGAGACGTTGTTTCATTTACCTTCACCAAATCGGAAATTAACATTGATGCGCTTTCATTGGTTGTTGTGCGGGCTTAAATACTTAAGTGGCAGAAATTTACTTGCCCAGTTTAGTCTTATTTTAATGCTAATGGTTGCATGGCCTAGCCATGCGGCGCAAACAATTTTAGTATTTGGCGATAGTTTATCAGCCGCTTACGGCCTAGAAAAAAAACAAGGTTGGGTAGATTTGCTGGCGCAACGCATGCAAAAACAAGGCTACGCCTATCAAGTGGTGAATGCCAGTATCAGTGGCGAAACGACAGCGGGTGGCTTAAGCCGTATCCAAGCTGTACTCAAACAGCACCAGCCAGACATTGTGATTGTTGAGCTGGGGGCTAATGATGGCTTGCGAGGCTTACCAGTGGCTGCGCTTAAAGACAATTTAAACCAAATGATACAAGCGGCAAAACTACAGTCAGCACAAGTAGTATTGGTCGGCATACAGATTCCACCGAATTACGGTTTGAAGTATGCGCAAGCGTTTAGTGGCGCATTTGCGCAGTTAGCTAAAGAGCTGAATACCAGCTACGTACCGTTTTTATTGGATAAAGTGGCAGGCAATCGTCAGTTAAATCAACAAGATGGCATCCATCCAACCGCCGCTGCGCAACCTATTTTGCTTGATAATGTGTGGCCACACTTAAAACCACTGCTGAAAAAATCTTCATAAATGGGCTAACTGCAAGCCCAGTATTAATGGCAAGTCCAATGGATCGTCAAGCCCATTTCATCGGGTGCCGCTTGTACATCGGCAGCTACGGCTAAATTTGGAATCATCACCAAAGTTTCTTCCATAAAAATCAATGGCAGATGCTCACGTTGCCAAGGCGGAATGGTATGTTCCTGCATCATGCGTTTAATGGTGCGGCTGGGCCGACCTTTTTCTGGCCGAAAGCGCTCGCCACCCTCACGATTTTTAATGCGGAGCTTGGCGCGCTCCAGCTTTTTCAACGCAATACCCTGCCCTAATTGCTCGGCAAATATTAAACGGGAATGTGCTGATAAGTGTATTTCTGGTTCGCCCTGCCAATGCAAGTTGTAAGCAGGCATGTCGGGCAACTCTGGCACCAAGTAGGCGTAATCTAAATAGCGCTTAAGGTACAGGCCATCAGCGATTTTAATATGGATCGCTGCATTGGCTTTGGCATGCAGTAACTGCTGCATAATTTCTGTAAGATGTTCCGTGCTAGGTAATTGCAGGTTGGAATGCTGGGCGCTTGCATACTGGCTTAGCCACCAACGCATCACGTTTTTACCGCGAGGCAATGGCAGAGTGGCTAATCCAGCAATATGCAACTGACCAAACGCTTCAGCACTAGGCCTTTTTAATAAGGGTGCTGCATCCAGCGCAGCCAAGTCCTCCAGCAGCAGCTGGGTTTCCGCCATATGCTGGGCGGTGCGCGCCAAGGTGCTGCGAATCGCTGGATATTGTATTTCAAATGCAGGCAAAATGCGGTGGCGCATAAAGTTGCGGTCGTACTGCGTGTCTTGGTTGCTCTCGTCGTCTATCCAAGTTAGCGCATGCTGTTTGGCATAAGCTTCTAGTTGAGCCCGACTAACGTCTAACAAAGGCCTGAGTAACTTTCGTTGTGCATCCAGCGCGGCCATCGCAGATAAGCCTTTCGCACTAGCACCTCTGGCCAGTTGTAGTAACAAGGTTTCCGCTTGATCATCCTGATGATGCGCCAAGCAAATATAGTCTGACTGCACACTGTGTAACGCAGCGTATCTGGCTAATGCTTTATATCTAACTAATCTAGCACTGGCTTCTACACCTAAGCCGCTATCCACATTGACTTTAACACGCTCAACTTCTAGTGGAATTGCATACTGCGCACAGATTTTTTGACAGTGCTCAACCCAAACATCGGCATGTGGACTTAAACCATGATGCACATGCATGGCCGATAATTGAAATGGAGGGACACTTTGCGTTGATTGTAATTGATGCAACAGATGCAACAATACCGACGAATCTAAGCCGCCACTCAAAGCGATTAACAGTTTTGTGTTTGCTTGCGGATGGGCAGCTAACACATCGTTTAACACTAGGCTTAAACGAAGTGAGAGCGCATCATTATTTGGTGGCGGTGACTTTGAATTTGCCATAACCCATCAAACGTGAGTACCTTAACTCAAGTAGTTTCTCAATTTTTTTGGATTGCAGCGATTTCAATTGGAGGCGGATGACATTACGCACATTTTCTATCATTTCTAAATTATCGCGGTGCGCGCCACCTAAGGGTTCAGGCACAATTTCATCAATCAAACCTAAGCCTTTTAAGCGATCAGCAGTAATCGCTAGCGTTTCTGCCGCTTCTGGCGCTTTGCTGGCACTTTTCCACAAAATAGAGGCGCAACCTTCAGGTGAAATGACAGAATACGTGGCGTATTGCAGCATTAATAATTGATCCACTACGCCCAAGGCCAACGCGCCGCCAGAGCCACCCTCACCAATGACGATACCCATAATCGGTGTTTTAAGTTCTGCCATCACATAGAGATTTCTGGCGATCGCTTCCGATTGGCCGCGTTCTTCTGCACCAATACCAGGGTAAGCGCCCGGTGTGTCAATCAAAGTAATAATCGGTACGCCAAATTTTTCTGCCATACGGAACAAACGCAAGGCTTTACGGTAGCCCTCTGGCCGCGGCATACCAAAGTTGCGGTATTGGCGCTCTTTCACATCACGGCCTTTTTGATGACCAATCACCATCACTGGTATGCCTTCAAAGCGCGCTAAACCGCCAACAATCGCAGGGTCATCGGCATAAGCGCGGTCACCATGCAATTCTTCAAACTCGGTAAATAAGGCTTCAATATAATCTAGCGTGTATGGGCGTTGCGGGTGGCGTGCCACTTGTGAAATTTGCCAAGCCGACAAATTATTATAGGTGTCTGTTAATAACTTTTTATTTTTAGCTTGAAGCTGCGACACTTCTTTAGAAATATCTAAACCATCATGTTCGTCGTGCGACACCTGCAAAGCTTCAATGCGCTTTTCAAGTTCAGCAATCGATTGCTCAAAATCTAAGTAACTTAATTTTGGATCATTCAGGCGTCTAGACTTCATTGTGTGCACTATTCATTAAAGTTATTCAGGTTAATTATAAAGGATTTTTACGTTTTCTTTCGAAAGCCATGCTTGTAAATGCTTCAATAAATCGTCATGCAACTCGACGCGCCAGTCCTCGCCTAGCATCACACTCACCTGCGCTTGCGCGTTGTGATACTCGATCTTGACTGGACAGCGTTTTTTATCGCCCACTTGACTGCGATACGGCTG
>DASWSZ010000141.1:0-5689 GCA_036402395.1 Methylophilus sp. | reverse complement strand
TAGAGGCCTCAAACCAGCACCCTACGACGGAACACAACTGTTATAAACTTCCACAAAAAAGGTAATTTTGGGCAATAAAAAACCAGCCGAAGCTGGTTAGTTTAATAATATCTTAATTAAGCTTGTTTTACTTTACGACGACGTGCAACACCGAACATACCTAATGCTGAAGCCATTAATGGCAAAGCTGCTGGTACTGGCACTGCGCTTACACCAATGACGTAATCATCATAATCCCGGTCTGAAGAACCAGAATCATTAAAGCCAATGATGAATGCATAAGGATTGCCAGTAGCGGCATCGATGTAAACACTATTAGTCGTAATATATGCAATTTTGTTGAGGCTATCACCAATGTTTGAAGCGCTAGTACCCCTTGTCGCATCACGAAAACCAAAATTAATCACACCTGCCGATACCGCGAACTCAAATGAATCGCCAACAGTTACACTGCCACCACCTACGTTAATGCCTGAGCCAGGAACATCAGAGCCATTAGCAACGTAAAAATTGACGTCATTAGCCTCTTTACCCAAAAAAGTGGCTCTGAAAATGGTAGCTTCATCCACAGAAAGCGTGCCAAAAACACCGCCCAAAGCCCCGGTAATTACATCATGTGCACCAGTAGGGGAGTGTGCAACGGTAGAAAATACAACTGGTGACACGTCACTTAATGAAAGCGTGGCTGCTTGAGTGGACATTGCTATCATTGAGAAACCTAACGCTATTAAAGTCTTTTTCATTGCATTCCCCTTTTTGATTAAAAAAATGATTTGCTTATAACCTAATAACTACCAGATAATTGATACGCTATCAATTTTTGAAAGCCAACTCAATAGCTCAAATGGGTATGCTTAAAATTAATGAATCCACAATTTTAATTCTAAATCTACAACGTAAAATTTATATGGATATGATGGTTTTTTGGACGGTTATAAAGCAAAAGCCACTCAGAAGGAGCTTGTTTGTTAGAGTTCTGTGTTCAGACTTTTATAACTAGTCTCAATCAATTTTTATCAACAAAAGTCTCAATTTTTCTGATATTTAATCAATTAATAGTTATTTAACGTAGATGATTGATTGAATTTGCTTACACTGATGCTTACATTTTAAAAATGTCTAGAAAAAGAAAAAGCCCCACATCACTGTGAGGCTTATAAATACTGGTGGCCGGGGCCAGAATCGAACTGGCGACACGCGGATTTTCAATCCGCTGCTCTACCGACTGAGCTACCCGGCCAACGTTGCAATTATATATCAGTCGTTAATTGCAAGCCGCGCATTATAGCAAACAAACTGGCCTTGTAACAATCCTTTACAAAATTAATTCAAGCAACGATTGGTATAAGAAAATAATTGCTCTATGATGAATTGAGTGCTAAGTTGCTAGCTCGATATTTTGTAATGGTAGTTCACTAAAAGGAGAAACACATGGGATTATTTTCTTTCATTAAAGAGGCAGGCGAAAAGTTATTTGGCGTAGGTGAGGCCAAAGCGGCTGAGCAAGTAGCTAAAAAAGAGCCAACACCAGTCAATATCGCGGCGGCTAATGAGGCAGCGGCCAAAGCCATTGCCGGCTATGTAGAAAAAATGAATTTAACGGCGGAGGGCTTAGACATAGGCTTTGATGGCGCGTCTGGTACTGTGATCGTACAAGGTATGGCCGCTACGCAAGAAATTAAAGAGAAAATTTTGCTATGTTGTGGCAACGTTGAGGGTGTCGAGCATGTACAAGACCAATTAGGTGTGGTGGAAGCCGCTGCAGAACCACAGTTTTATACGGTGGTGCGTGGTGATACATTGTCTAAAATGGCCAAAGATTTTTATGGCAATGCCAATGCGTATATGCGTATATTTGAGGCGAACAAACCCATGTTATCGCATCCGGATAAAATTTATCCTGGCCAAATGTTGCGCATTCCGCCACAGTAATTTTTTAACAGGAGATTGAATATGAACGTATTATTACGTACTTTGTTGGTAGGCTTAGTGGCTGCTACCTTAACTGTGGCTTGTAGTAAAGAAACCGATGAGGCCGCCGCGGATGCTAAAGCTGAAATGGGCGAAGCCTTAGAGGCTACTAAAGATGCCGCTTCTGCTGCGGCTTCTGATGCGCAAGCCGTGGTGGTTGAAACCGCTGAAGAGGCCAGTGCTAAAACAGAGGAAATGGCGGCAGAGGCTAAAGAATCTGCAGTGGACGCAGTAAAAGCGGCTAAAGAAGCGGCGCACGACGCAACTGCGCCTTAATTTACCATAGACGTTTTAAACAATTAAACCCGTTCAACTTGCGTTGGGCGGGTTTAATATTATCGGCATCATGTAAAATATCAGCATGATGCCTACAGCCATTTCTCCACTTGATCGCGCGCTACAAGCAGCGCTTACGCATAAAATCAATCAGAAAACCAAGCCGCTAGGTGCACTCGGTCAGCTAGAGGCTATGGCGTTGCAGATTGGGCTGGTGCAACAGACCTTAACGCCAACATTAAAGAATCCTACTTTATTAATATTCGCTGGTGATCACGGCATTGCCCAGCATGGCGTTAGCCCATATCCCCAAGCGGTCACCGCGCAAATGGTACACAACTTTTTAGCGGGTGGCGCCGCCATTAATGTGTTTGCCAAGCAGCATGGCTTTGCTATGCGTGTGATAGATGCTGGCGTCAATCATCAATTTGCAGCCCATCCAGACTTAACCGACGCAAAAATCGCCATGGGTACGGCGGACTATTTGCGCCAGCCCGCCATGACGCAAGCACAATGTGCGCAAGCCATCACACGCGGTGCGCAGATTGCGCAACAAGCGCTAGACGCAGGCAGTAATGTGCTAGCCTTTGGTGAGATGGGCATTGCCAATACCTCTAGCGCCAGTTGTTTGATGAGTGTGTTATGTGACTTGCCGATTGCGGCATGTGTAGGGCGTGGTACGGGCTTGGATGATGCCGGTGTACACAATAAAACTCAACTGCTTGCACAAGCGATTGCTAAGCGTGCGGCAGACAAAGACGACACATTGAACGTATTGGCCACTTTTGGTGGCTTTGAGATTGCGATGATGGTGGGGGCGATGTTGTGTGCCGCGCAGCATCAAGCGCTGCTACTGATCGACGGTTTTATTGCTTCAGCTGCATTATTAGTTGCCAGCCAACTCCAGCCGCCTATTGTGGAGTATTGCATCTTTGCACATTGTTCTGACGAGCAGGCGCATCGCCAACTGCTCCATCATTTAAGAGCAAAGCCGTTATTAGACATAGGGTTGCGTTTAGGCGAAGGCACGGGGGCAGTGTTGGCCTATCCTTTAGTGCAGGCCTCTGTCAATTTTTTAAACGACATGGCCAGTTTTGAGTCGGCCGGTGTTTCAGAAAAGAGCGCATGATGCAGCAACAATACCGCTATTTTTTACTGGCAGTGGGCTTTTTTACGCGCATTCCTGTGCCTAGTTTTAATGATTTTCAAGAGGCTGAACTTAATCAATCTGCCAAGTATTTTCCCTTAGTGGGCGTGATTGTTGGCATCAGTGCAGCCGTTTTATTTTACTTAGCTGCGTTGATTTTGCCACACAGTATTGCGGTGCTCATCAGTATGGCAGGCACTATTTACCTAACAGGTGCTTTTCATGAAGATGGCTTAGCAGATAGTGCAGATGGCTTAGGGGGGGGGTGGGAGAGAGAGCGAATACTCACTATCATGCAAGATTCTCGGTTAGGCACCTATGGTGCAGTGGCTTTATTATTGATGCTATTGGCCAAATTTCAAACCCTCACCGCCATGGATGCGTTTCTGATTCCAGCCACCTTAATCAGTGCCCATGCCATCAGTCGTTTGTGTGCCATTTGGATGATGCGCGATTTACCTTATGTTAAATCCAGCGGTAAAGCCAAACCGCTAGCTACTGAAATTAACTTAGCTGATACTTTGGTAGCCCATGTGTTTGGCTTGCTGCCATTGTTGTGCGTATTGGTGTTGTTTGTTGCTTATGATTATCCGCTGCTGAGTGTACTGCTCTATTTGGTGTTGACCCTAATGCCCATGGCCTTGGTGTGGTGCTGGTGGCGCAATAAAATTCGCTTTTGGTTAGGCGGCTATACTGGCGATACCCTTGGTGCGACACAGCAAATGACAGAATTAGCCTATTATTTAGGCGTGTTGGCATGGAGTATTAGTCTATGAAGTTAACACTCATTCGCCATACCAGTTTGCAAATTGCACCCGGTGTTTGTTATGGCCAAACCGATGTGGATGTGGCGGAAACGTTTTTTATTGAGGCCGAGCAGACCAAAACCAAGCTAAACGGCACCGTATTTGATGCTGTATTTAGCAGCCCACTCCAGCGTTGTATCAAGCTGGCGCAAGTGCTGCATTCAGAAGATGCGACGCATGATAGCCGTTTAAAGGAGCTGCATTTTGGCGATTGGGAAATGCAAGCTTGGGAGGACATTCCGCGTGATGTGTTTGATGTGTGGGCGCAAAATTATGCTGAGTTGGCGCCGCCTAACGGTGAAACGTTTAGTCAGTTGCAACAGCGCGGTATTGCGTTTTTAGCAGAGGCTTTACAGCAATTTCCACAAGGCCATGTGCTGGTGGTGACGCATGGTGGCATGATACGAGCCATGTTAGCCCACGTATTAAACATGCAACTCAAAGGCTTATTCCGATTTAATATTGATTATGGCAGCATCACGCAATTAGATTTTTGCGGCAGCGTGCCCAAGATTGAATGTGTGAACCGCTAATTTGCGTAAATTAGCGGACTTCGACAGATTGCCCCATACATTCCACCGTTTGCCCAGCGCGGATTTTGGCGGTTTTGCGCAGTTCAACTACGCCATCGACCATTACCAATCCATCGCCCACCATGGCTTTGCCTTGGCCGCCGCTATTGGCCATGCCCGCCAGTTTAAGCAAATCGCATAGTGCAATATGCTCGCCTTTTAATTCAAATATTTCCATCACTACCCTTTTAGTTTCAGCGGCAAACCTGCCGCAATAAAGCTTACTTGCTGTGCCTGTGCTGCCACCGCTTGGTTGAGTCGGCCTTGTTCATCTTGAAATTGGCGGTTGATTTCACCCAACGGTACAATCCCCATGCCAACTTCGTTGCTCACCAACAGCACCTTGCTTTGTAGCTTAGGTAACACGTCTAATAAGGCGGCACGCTCTTGTTGCCAATCCACCCCCTCAGGTGGCGCGCAGTCGGGGCAAATGCATTGCGCTAGCCATAAGGTTAAGCAATCGACAATTAAACACGCCTCTGGCTGGTCATGGCTGACTAAAGTCTGCGCCAGCTTAAACGGTTGCTCTATGGTCGTCCAATAGCTAGGGCGGCGTGATTGATGGTGCGCAATACGTTGTTTAAACTCCTCGTCATACACTTGAGCTGTGGCAATATACGTCACGGGTAATTCACTCTGCGAGGCCAGTGTTTCGGCATAGGCACTTTTGCCAGAACGCGCGCCGCCTAATATCAAGTGCAAACTCATAATGTTAATCCTACATTCCAGCCATTTTCCATCAACATGTCGGATAACGGTTTTTCACTGGCCCAGCCTTCTTCTACCAGCATGGGGGCTTTATAAAACGTGTCGACATATCCTAAACATAAAATGGCGACTGGTTTGGCATCTTCAGGCATGCCCAACAGCGCCGCCAGTTGCTCAGGGTCAAACAGCGAAACCCAGCCCATGCCTAT
>DASWSZ010000140.1:0-15538 GCA_036402395.1 Methylophilus sp. | reverse complement strand
CATTACGTTGTTCAGATGTGTGGGCGAGTGGTGTATCTAAATCGAGAGGGTATTCCATTCTGTTGGTATCCATTGTCTATCTCCGCTAGCGTGACACGCTTATCATGAGGTGAGTGGTTGTCAGCGTTTGTCTGTGCTTTTGACGAGACTATTAACATTTTAAGTAGTTGTTAATAATCTAACTTGCAGACCGCTAGCAAACAATGCGTGTAATACGGTCGGCTAAAATTAGGTCGGCGGCAGCTATCCGGGGAGATATTGAAAGCCAGCTGAGCGCATGACTATACGTTGCCGCCGATATGGAAATATACTTGAGTATAAAAATTGAGTATATGCGTGTGAACACGTATGCTCATTAACATATGGTTACCCCAATGAATCAACAACATTAATGGTAGACTTTTAGTTGTTTATTAGCTAAAAAATCATCCACTGTAAGTGTGCTTAAAGTGGGGAACGCATGCTTTTCAGGTACTATCTGTCTTTACCTATTCTTAACCAACCTCCCACATGCAAAACGAAGTAAAAGAAGCCCTTACACACGCCATCGTGGCGGCTGTACAACTGCCCAACGTGACCGATCTGGAATTTCAGGCCTCATTAAACGAGCTTAGCGAGCTGGCTAAAACCTTGGGTTATCAGGTCATCAACACCTTTGTGCAGAATCGCTCTAGTTTTGATATGAAAGCATATCTTGGCGCCGGTAAACGCCAAGAAATCAGTGACTATGTGAATAGCGAAGCAGACCCGCAGGACATCGCTGTGTTGCTGGTTGACCATGAAATTTCACCCTCACAAGCGCGCAATTTAGAAAAAGAAGTGGGTTGCGAAGTCATGGACCGCACCATGGTGATTTTAGAGATATTTCACCGCAATGCACGTTCACGTGCGGCACGTGCGCAGGTAGAGATTGCTAGATTAGGTTATATGGCACCGCGCCTACGTGAGGCAGCCAAACTGGCAGGGCCGCAAGGGCGGCAACGCAGTGGTGAAGGCGGGCGCGGCGCGGGTGAATCGCATACCGAGTTAGACAGACGTAAAATACGTGACCGTATTTCTGAGTTACAACAAGAAATTGTCGCGATGGAAGTTGAGCGCACAACACAGCGCGCGCGTCGACAGGAGCGTAAAGGCTTGGCAGCAGTCGCCTTAGTGGGCTATACCAATGCCGGTAAATCAACGCTGATGCGCGCACTGACCGGTAGTGAGGTGTTGGTGGCCAATAAACTGTTTGCGACGCTCGATACCACCGTGCGCGCGTTGTACCCAGAGAGCGTGCCGCGCGTGTTAGTGAGCGACACGGTAGGCTTTATTAAAAACCTACCGCATGGCTTGGTGGCTTCCTTTAAATCTACATTGGATGAAGCGCTGGATGCCTCTTTACTATTGCATGTGATTGATGCCAGCGACCCTGGCTTTGTGCGTCAGTTGGAAGTGACAGTAGATGTACTGGGCGAAATTGGCGCTGATGAGGTACCACGCATCCGTGTATTTAACAAAATTGATTATGTTGGCGATGCACTAGCGCAAGCCGAATGCGAAGCAGCCCTACGCGCTAAATATCCAGACTGCGTGGTGATGAGCGCACGCCGCCCGGAAGATGTAGCCAAGTTACACGAGAAAATCGTGACGTTTTTTCAGCAGGATTTAATTGAAGTTGAGCTATTTATGCCATGGACTGCGCAGCAGTTGCGCGGCAAAATTTATGCAAGTTGCCAAGTGCTGGCTGAACGCTCTACCGACGAGGGCACTTACTTACAAGTGCGTGGCGAACAGGCTGAAGTGGTCAAAATTCAAGAAGAATTAGCAGCGCTGAGTAACTTGGTGGTATAAACGCTGCTTAGGCGGCTACAGCGGCAGTTAAGGTTTTGCCTCGCAACTCACACTCAACCATTTGCCTTTTACCTCGGCATCTTCGTTCACCACATTGCCTTGCACCGCGCCTTTAAAGCTGGTGCGTCCGGTAAAGCTTTCTGCAGTTGTCAACACGCCATCCGCTACGCCAGTGCCTTTAATGTCAGCGTTATCACAGACATATTCCATATGATAGCTGTTGCCATTGCGTGCTGCGTGCTTAACGCTGCAGCCGGCCTGGCTTTGAAACGAGGTTGGTAACACTTGTTGGCTGGCCATCTCCGGTGTAATGCAGGTGTTAGTTTTAGCTGCTCCATTTTCAATAGGCGGTAACTCAAAGCCATATTCTTTGGCTAAGTCACCAATGTTTTTCATTTGTTCGGGTGGAATTTCTGAGGCCAAACTAAGCAAGCCAGAAGTGGTGGTAATTTCCCATAAACCCGCGCGCATGTTTAGTTGCACAGGCGCGTTTTCAGCAGCAATACTAGGGGTAACAAAAGCTAAGCTAATGAGTGTAGCGAATACTAAATGGCGCAAAGACATGGAATAGTGCATGCAACTCCTTAATGTAAGTTAAATATAAGTGAAAAGGACAGTGAGTGAGCTCAGCTTAATAAGAGTTCAAGCTAACAACAGCATAACCGTTTAACGATGGAGTGACGGTTAGGTTGAACACACTTGCTGATATTGGGTATTAATTAAGATTTAAGTTGCTCATTTTTATCTATATTTTTTAATGTAATTTATTAAATTAATTGTTTAAATACTTGATTTAAATTTAAATATATTTAAATATTATTTAGGTTAATCGTATCAAACATACATCAATTTCCATCAAGCTTGTTTAGGGGCATATTGCGCTAAGATAAACGTACTCATGCCGCTGGCCAGTTCCTCTTCACCCAAAAACACTCGACCCAGCGCCTCTTTGCTGAGTAATTCATACTCTTCTTCGCTATGGGTTCTGAGTACAATTTTAATTTCTGGTCGCAAAAGCTTAGCAGTATTGACCATACTCCTGACTTCTATGGTGTCTGGCGTGGCCACTACCAACATAGAGGCATTGGCAATATGCGCTTGTATTAGCACGCTAGGTTCGGCAGCGTTACCAGACACAGCAGGAATACCTTGTTTACGTAGTGTTTCAACAATTTCACGGTTTTCTTCTGCCACCACAAAAGGAATAGCGTTTAATTTTAATGCGTTGGCAATGCGTTTACCAACGCGGCCATAACCCACCAGCACCACTTGCCCCTCCAAGTATTTGCGCTCGGTAGTCATGGGCAACTCGGCAAAAGGGTCGGTTCTTTTTTCCAAATCGCTGGCGAGGGTGGACACGCCTATCAACCATTTTTTGAATGGTTTGATGGCTGAAAATAGCAAGGGGTTGAGTGCAATTGAAATCAACGCTGCAGCTAAAATTAAGCTCATACCTTCTACCGGCAGCAAGCCTAAAGAATGGCCTAGGCCTGCCAATATAAATGAGAATTCGCCAATTTGTGCCAAGCTTGCCGCGACTATTAATGCCGTATTCAGTGGGTATCTAAAGGCTAAGGTGATGGCCAGCGCGGCGATGGATTTACCCACGACGATTACCGCCACCACTGCAAGCACGTTTAACGGTTGCTGCATCATAATGGCGGGTTGAAACAGCATGCCGACCGAGACAAAAAATAGCACGGCAAAGGCATCGCGCAAGGGTAGGGATTCTTCAGCCGCACGATGGCTAAACTCTGATTCGCGCATGACCATGCCGGCAAAAAAAGCGCCCAATGCAAATGACACGCTAAACAACTCAGAAGCGCCATACGCTATACCAATTGCGCTGGACACCACAGCCAAGGTAAACAATTCTCTGGAGCCTGTTTTGGCCACATGCCAGAGTAACCAAGGTAGCAGACGTTTGCCAATGACCAGCATGATCACAATAAACGCCGCCACTTGTAACAAGGTGATGCTGATGGTTTGCCAGAGTGGGGCAGTATGACTTTCCAGCGTGTCGCCGCCTAATAAACTGGCCAGCGGCGGTAGCAACACTAACACCAACACGGTCACCAAGTCTTCTACCACCAACCAGCCCACCGTAATTTTGCCATTCATGCTGTCCAGCATGCCTCTGGATTCCAACGCTCTTAACAGCACTACGGTGCTGGCACATGATAAAGCTAAGCCAAATACCAAGCCCTCACCTATTGACCAGCCCCACCAATGCGACAAATACATGCCAAGCAAAGTGGCAATGCTCATCTGCACAATGGCGCCAGGAATAGCAATGCGCTTAACCGCCATTAAATCGTGGATAGAAAAATGCAGGCCGACGCCAAACATCAACAACATCACACCAATTTCTGACAATTGTGAGGCAATCGACATATCCGCCACAAAGCCGGGGGTGGCTGGGCCTATCAAAATGCCCGCAATTAAATAGCCTACCAGTGCCGATAGTTTTAAACGTTCGGCGATAAAGCCAAAAATAAGGGCTAGGCCAAAACCGGCGGCAATGGTAGTGATAAGGGTAAGCTGATGATCCATATTTTTTTAAAGTATAAGGCTATGGTGATGATGGGTGACGGTAAATAGTGTCACCACCTCTTTATAGCATAATAACCTGCTTGATGGCTTAGCTGCTTGCACCTTAAGCACACCGAGCATGATGCTTGTAAACTATAGCGTGCTGAGGTAAGCAAATGCTGCTGGGCAACTTGGGCAAACATAGATAATTTAGCAGAACAGATAATATTTAAGTGTACAAAAAAATTTGTACACGCTAGATTAGCTAAGGCATTTCTTTGTTATCAGCTAAGCCGCTCGATAGTCACTGGCGTTTGATTATCTAAAGCGCCTAAACGAGCCTGTGACTACGCCCCATACCTCAAACTGCATTTCGCCAGTAATTTCAATGGATTGGTACTTGCCAGAGCTATTGGCTGGCAACAGTTTGGGGGCGCCATCTTTTTTTCGCGCCAACGTTTTAATGGTGAACTCACCATCCACCATGGCCAATACGATATCACCCACCATGGGTAGTTTTGCTCGATCAACCACGGCTTTGTCGCCAGGCAGCAAGCCTACGTCCAGCATGGATTCGCCTTGTATGGTGACAAAAAAAGTAGAGTCTTTTTGGTCAATTAAAAACTCATTGGGGTCTAGGCGCGTTTCTACATGGTCATCCACCGCTGATGGAATGCCAGCTGGTACTTTGGAGGCAAACAACGGCAAGGCTAGGGTGCTTAAGGCGAGGGCAGGTTGTACAAAGCCTGCCACATTGGCCAGCGATTCCTGTTGCTTTTTGCGTTTTAGCGCTTCTAAAAAATCTCGCACATTGGGCGCTTGGCTAACGGGAATGCGCATGGCCACCGTATGCTCCTTGAATGGGCTCCACGGTTTTCTGCCTGCGCCTAAGCGCTTACCACCTCGGTTATTGTCTTGTGCTTGCGTCATTTGATTATTGTACGATAATCAAAAATAAATGATAGGGCTTTACTGCACATAAGCTTAAATAAGTAGTTTTCTTGCAGGGTAAGCGCGGCCATGCCTATTTATGTTCGCTATCACACCGACAGTGGGGCGTAGCACACTTAAACTGATAATAAGTTCACACATATAGGTTTTTAATCTTAACGTAGCAAAGCAGTCTCTATAAGGGGCATGACGATGAGTGGCGATAAAGAAACGATAGACTGGTATGAACTCAAACGTAAATCTAAACCGCAAACTGGGGCTGCAACGCGTTTACCCGCTGTGAATTCTAGTCCAGAATTGACCTTTAATAATTTTGCCGAGCGACCACCAACACAGGTTAACGACCAAACGACTGGTAAGTTAACGGCCGAATTACCGTCAGCATTCAACACAGCTTCAGCAAGCCACAATAAAGATGATCAACCCGTTACAGAAAGCCCATCATGACTGTGTATGATTTGGACTATGCGCGTCAGCTGCTTGCCAATGAAGCAAAGTCACGCAAGCTACATAATACTGTAGATAATATTCAAGGCCGCATTGATGCTATTTTAAACGGAGAACGGCATCGAAAAGTCAAAGTCAGCACTTATAAAGTGGCTGAACCTACCAAGTCTGCAACTTTGTCTTGGCATCCTAGTGCTTTCAAGTCGCGTCCTCGCATTAAATAAACGTACCCTCATTGCTGTTCTACACGGCACATGTGTCATTGACAGCCACTAGCAATAGAATCACTCATCAGAATAATGGGCAAGCCATTTACCCACTTAATTAGCTCATTCCATTTACCAAATTTACCTTGCATCTTGTGCAGCAAGCCACCTTCAATGGCTGCTTAAGGTAGCTATGACAGCACCCCTGATATTGGGCTAACGCAATGCGTTAAATAGCGCTGAGAGACTTGTTGCTGCGTGAGAGGACGGCTAAACAGATAGCCTTGGCCCTCTTGGCAATGGCGACGAACTAAAAATGCCAATTGGCCTGGTGTTTCTATGCCTTCCGCGATGACTTTGAGTTTTAAGCTGTTGCCCATGCTAATAATGGCGCTAACAATAGTGCCATCATCCTCCACCGACGTAATGTTGCTCACAAACGAACGGTCTATCTTAAGCACATCAATTGGAAACTGCTGTAAATAACTTAAGCTGGAATAGCCGGTGCCGAAATCATCCACCACCAGCGTTAAGCCCATGGCTTTGAGTTGAAGCAGGATAGTGGCACTGGCATTGGCATCGCGCATCAGCACCGTTTCCGTAATTTCCAGCTCCAAACAATGCGCATCTACCCCGGTTTCAAATAAAATGTCTTGCACTGCACTGACAAAGTTTTTTTGCATAAACTCTTGCGCAGAAATATTCACGGCAATCGACATGTGCGGAAAACCTGCTGCCGACCAGCGTTTGATTTGCAGGCAAGCCTCTCGCAGCACCCAACGACCTATAGGGATAATTAAGCCTGAATCTTCAGCCACCGGCACAAAGCGCTCTGGTAACACTTCGCCCCAGCTATCATGTTGCCAGCGCAGTAGCGCCTCTACGCCGGTCATTTGTAAAGTGCTTAAATTAAACTTGGGTTGATACAGTAGAAAGAACTGCGCTTTATCTAAGGCTAATCTCAAGTTAGCTTCCAAGTTTTGGCGTTCAACGGCGCGCGTATTCATTTCCGCTTTAAAAAACTGAAAGTTATTGCGGCCTTTTTCCTTGGCGTAATACATCGCAGTATCGGCGTTCTTAATCAAAGTTTCTGCATCTTCGCCATCGGTTGGATAAATACTAATACCCACACTGGTGGTGACATGCAATTGGTGATTCGCCAGCCGATGTGGCATGGTAAATAGTTCTAGGATTTTTTCTGCGGTAAGTGCTGCATTATCGCCATATTTGCTGTCTGCCAACAAAATAATAAACTCATCGCCGCCTTGTCGACTGACGGTATCACTGGCACGCACGCAGGCGTTTAAGCTAGCGGTGACTTGCTGCAACAGTTGATCGCCCACACCATGGCCAAGCGAGTCATTAATATGCTTGAAATTATCTAAATCAAGAAAAAGCAAAGCAATTTGTGTGTCATACCGTTTAGCTGCTTCTATGGCCTGCGCAATGCGGTCATTGAGCAAGACGCGGTTGGGCAGGTTGGTTAAAAAGTCATGCTGGGCTAAATGTGCCATCTTCATAGACATGGCTTTGGCCACGCTGACATCATGAAACACGATGACTACACCAGTTAGCTGACCGTCTTCATCGTGAATGGGCGAGGACGAGTCTTCAATCGGCACCTCTTTGCCATCACGCGCAATCAAAATGGTATCTGCAGGCATGCCTACGGCTTGGTTAGTTTGCAACACCAATGGCACGGGATTGCAGCAGGGGGCACGCGTGGTGCCATTCATCAGGTTTAACACAAGTTGCAGTGGGTGGCCGTAGGCTTCATCTCTATTCCAACCGGTAATTTTTTCTGCTGCAATATTAAGATAATCAATATTGCCTTCAATGTCGGTGCAAATCACCGCATCACTGATGGAGTTTAAGGCAATTTCAGCGCGCGTTTTTTCTTTATACAAAAACGCATCAATCACCACCGACAGCGGTGTTGGGTCATTATGTAATGGTGACGGCGTCTTGTTGACGTTGAGCAACATCTTTTTCATGGCTTTGATTGTGCGGTGCATATTCAGAAAGTAGGGCTATACAGTCTCCAAGACATATTTAAGCAAAACATACCTTAAGGCATAGAAGAATTATGCGGTAGCGAAAATGAGCGTCTGTGCATCATCGAACATAGCGCATGATTACATTGTGCACTCACTAACTTAAACTAGGCCTGAATACGGTGTGATATTGACTGGTAGGGTGTACTCGGCACTGCTTCTGGTGCAGTGCTGAGTGGTATGATTTCAGCCAAATCGGCTAAGGCAAAAATGGGAGGCTGATGCGGTGTTTAAGCTACCAATAGTTGCTTGATGGAAGCGAATCTATGAATCATCGTTTATGTGTGGTTGACCATGCTTAGACTAAGCATGTGGTTACGCCCACAAGCGTTGTTTGGGCACTTTAATATTGCCTTCCCAAGCGCAAAACTCGTTTTGGCACTGATAGCGCTTAACTTCGACAAATAAACTCAAAATGCGATCGCCAGTTCTACGCTGAGTCCGTGTCACATGACCGCTGCAGCAAGGGCAATGCTGTGTGATTTTTAATGCCATTTAACCCCTCCTTTAACGCAACTTAAGTTTTTGTAACGCGCAGTATAAATGAGTGCGATAGCAAGTCTGTGCGTTATCACACGTACTTACTTATCAAAATTGAACGTCCGGCCTTTGGTACGATAGCGTACAGATTCATCAGGCAGATTGATTCAAACTCGCCAAGTAATAAAAATAATTTTATATGTGATGTAAGTTAATGGAGAAGAAGATGAAAATTTCAAAAGTATTAGCAGCTGCGATGTTGGCTGTGTCTTTAGTGACATTGGTTGGTTGTGCGTCTACAAGCAAGCAACAAGCCACTGGTGAATATATCGATGATAGTTTGATTACAGGCAAAGTGAAGGCCGCTATTTTGAATGAGGCGACATTAAAATCAGCTGAAATTAATGTAGAAACATTTAAAGGCGTCGTGCAATTAAGCGGTTTTGTTAATTCTAAAGCAGATATGCAAACCGCCATTGGCGTAGCGCAAGGCGTTAAAGGCGTAGTCTCTGTTAAAGATGATATGCGTTTAAAAACAACTCCTTAATCATTAATCTATACTATTTAATCTACACTAGGAGAGCGCTATGTTAGAGACCATTGCAATTATTTTGCTAGTCCTGTGGGGGCTAGGTTTGGTAACGTCTTACACCATGGGCGGTTTAGTCCATATCTTGTTGGTGATTGCGCTAGTCGTGATTGTGATTAGAGTGATACAAGGTCGCCGCATTTAACTCAAGATATATTAATAAGCTATACCAAAAGTGAATGAACGCTAAAATTGCATTACGCCAGCTGTTTAGGGGCGTGATGCAATATAGTTTCGTAGGTGGCTTTATCCAAATCGTAACAACTGCAGGCTAATTTGCGTAAGCCTTTTAAATCTATAATTTCTAAATTACCACGAACATAGTGTATCAACTCACTGGCTTGCAAAGCACTGGCCGCTTTAGTAACCCCTACGCGACGAACGCCTAACATACTGGCCAATAAATCTTGCGTAATATAAAACACTTTAGTTTGTAAACGGTCATGAAACATCAATAACAGCCTGACCAGGCGTTCTTGCACCAGATGAAAACGGTTGCAAATAGACGACTGCGCTAGCTGTTGCATCAATACGCTAATATAACTATTAAGCCGATCATTCAAGAGATTATTTTCGTCAATCTCACGCAGCAGCATAGCAGAGGGAATGCGCAAAGCCATGCCTTTGCCTTGCACCACAATTTTGTATGGCGACACACTGCCGCCTATCATTATTTGGATGCCCAACATGCCTTCTTCACCAATCAAGCCAACTTCAAGCCCTTTATCTTGCTTATTTTCCATCATCAAAGCAATTAAGCTAGTGGTTGGAAAATAGGCATGTTGCAACATATCACCAGGGTTACTTAACACTTGACCAATAGCAAGTTCTACCGTTTCACAATGCGCTAACAGCTGGTTTCTTACACTTAAATTGAGGCTATTAATTAGCCGGTTACTACAATTTGCGTGGTTCATATTCGCAGTGTAGCACGTAAAAATAGGGGCGGTTTGTTCGTTTAAAGACCTAATTTTTACTTATTATTGAATGACTTATGTTCGCTAACAGACATATCGTTGATGGTAAACAGACTAGGCTTGAAGGCATGGATTTAGCACTTCCGCTCCTAACAGAAAGTACACCATGAAAATAAAATTAAAATTTATACTGTCCAACGCAAAAATCGCCCATCAAGCCAGAAATGCGCTGCTTTTGGCTGAGGTGCCAGCCGATGCTATTCACTTTTTAGCCAGCGAAAAAACCAATTTAGGCAACTTAATTACCGCCAGCCCATTTGAAGGCAGCAACTCAATTCACGAGGGTGAAAAGGGCATTTTCTATGGCATGGGTTTTGGCCTATTAGCCGGCTTATATGTCTTGTTCTTTCCTAAATGGGTGACGGTTTCACCTACGTGGTATAGCAATGCACCTTGGTACGTGGTGCTGAGTATTACTACCGCCATAGGCGCTTTGTTTGTGGCCGCCGGTGCCGCCATATTAGGCGTGCAATTATTTAATACCGATCTTGCCCAATATCAAAAGCGCATTGCGCAGGGTGAAATCTTATTGTTAGTGACGGCGCCGGTTTACCAAACCAAAAAAATTCGGCGCATCCTTAGCACAATATTAAATCCCGGTCTTGCTTAAGGTTTGATGGTGCGCGCGTTTTAAATCCGGCAGCAAACGGTCAAACTCGGTTTTCACGACTTGATAACATTCGCATACCTTTTTTTCTAATCCAGCTCTGTTTAATACTTTGATGTGGCCGCGCGAATAATCAATGAGACCCGCTTTTTGCAGTTTACCTGCCGCTTCAGTCACGCCTTCACGCCGCACACCCAGCATATTGGCAATCAGTTCTTGCGTCATGCTCAGTTCATCTGAGGCCAAGCGGTCTATGCTTAATAGCAGCCAGCGGCATAATTGTTGATCGACCGAGTGATGGCGATTACACACCGCGGTTTGCGTCATTTGTGTAATCAGTGCCTGGGTATAGCGCAACAGCAGATGCATCATAGGTCCACCACGGTTAAATTCTTGTTTAAGCAAACTGGCTTTTAGCCTGTAACCAAAACCGGCACTTTGCACCACAGCGCGGCTGGGCGTGGTTTCACCGCCCATAAATAAGGATATGCCTAAAATGCCTTCGTTGCCTACCACGGCAATTTCGGCTGAGGCGCCGTTTTCCAAGACATAAAGCAGGGAGATAATAGAAGTGGTGGGGAAATACACATAATGCAATTTGCCGCCAGATTCGTACAACACTTGCCCTAAAGGCATAGGTACCAGTTCTAGCATGGCCTTAATTCTTACAAAATCCTCCTCAGGCAAAGCCGCCAATAGAAAATTTTGATGTGGTGCATGTAGTAGTAGTTGTGTCATATTTCGCCTAAAAAAAGTAACCCAAATTTAGGTCAGAAATCCAGTGAAATTCCATTCTAATACAAATCATGCTCACTATATGTTCGTATTCGAACATATATATTGTTTGGCAATAGTAAATAATGTACTAAATAATATAAATCAATACAAATCATCCACTTAGCTAATTTATTAACAGGGTTCGTTAACGTACAGACCCATGTTTTTGAGCGCTTTATGCTGTGATTTGTCATTCGACAGTAGGATTAAAGATAGATTGAATAAAGGAAATACCATGAAAAAGCTAAACAGTAGGGTATTAATCATCAGTGTGATTGTGGGCACATGTGCGTTAACCGCTAACGCCGCCACCAAAATGGGTATGCAACATAACCAAGCCGAACTACGCGCCATGGATACCAGTAAAGATAGCATGGTGTCTAAAGATGAGTTTTTGGCCTATCACGAGACTATGTTTAATAAAATGAAGCTAACCAATGGCATGATTAGTTTAAAAGGCAAGCTAGATAGCAGCACCAAGCCAGCCGATGCCGCCAACCCGACTAACCCAAGCGATGACGCTTCATCGATGAACAACAAGCCAATAGGTACGACTACCGATAACCCAGCCGTCAATGACAAAGACGCGGTGAATGGTAAGACCTACTAAGCCTTAAAGGCATGAACAGTGAAGCCACGGCGTGGTTTCACTTAATCTACAGGAGTCAGTGCATGACACAAGTATTACCAGTGCTAAACAGTCCCCATCACACCACGCAAAAAAGTCACGATACGGCCGCCGCCTGCTGTGAGCAAGCCGCGTTGGCACATAAGCAAGCCAGCAAATGCTGCGCGATGGAAGATGAAAAGGGGGCGATGCAACATGCCAAAATGGCACAGATTTATGTTATTCAAGCCTTAGCGCATGGCGAAGAAGTCATCCAACCTTATGCACCAGCCCCTGAGCCAACTTTGCAACAATCCTAAGCGGCTTTTAAACAGCATGCACCCGATAACATGGCTGAGTGCATGTGCAGCTCACGGTGCGCCACGTCAAATATAAGGTCAACATATGAATCGCTTAAAAAGAAATGCGATGTTAAGTGTGTTAGCGCTGATGTTTTTTAGCATGACCCTAGCAAAAAGTAATCGCAATCCAGCGTTTCTAAGTGCCAAACATGACATCCACCATCAATATCAGTTAGATCAGGCGCACTGTGCCACATTAAACGGTCACGTTAAAAAGCTGTGTAAAGTGCGGGCCATCGGCGCACTCAAGACAGCCGTTGCCACGTTAAAGGAAGCTTATCAGCCATCGAAAGTGGCGCACTACCACACGCACCTCATTCAGGCGCAAGCACATTACGCACTCGCCAAACAGCAGTGTCATGGCTATCGTGATAAAACCGGCTGTTTAATTTCGGCCAAAGCCGAGAATAGGGCAGCCATATCTCAAGCCAGATTAATACTAAGTAAAGCCCAAGCGCATTATGCGGCCAGTAAACACAAGCACTCCCCGCAGAAGTCTGCGGCTACACGCTATATTGAGGTCTATTATTAGCCAGCTTTAAACGCTGCGTGGAATTCTGGACCACAAAAAAGCGCACCTGCTTGCAGTGCGCCTTTTCAAAAGTGACAAAACTTAGCTTATTTGCTAGGGGTTTTGTCAGTAGCTTCTTTTAACTCTTCAGCAAAACTATCAATCTGTTTGTGTGCTTCATCTTTGCCAATACCATAGACTTCTTGAATCTTACCGGCCAATTGCTCGCGTTTACCAGCAACCACATCCAAATGGTCATTGGTTAATTTGCCCCATTTTTCTTGTACTTTACCGCTGTATTGTTTCCAGTTACCTTCTATGCGATCCCAATTCATATTGCTCTCCTTGATTTAACGAACCATGTACTGCTATGCCTCTTGCCGCAGGCACAGCCGTTGCCTGTATTGATAGATTAATCGGTACTTCTCAGGTTGTGCGGCTCATACAAGACGCGGTCTATGGTGAAATAGCACACACCCGCGCTTTTAAGTAGCTTGCGCGCTTGTTGAAACTCTTTGTTTCTAGAGAGTTGCGCGCCAGCGCGGATGACTTTTGCCAAAGATTGATCTGAACGTGTTTTCATGATCTTCTCCTGATGATTAAAAAAATCATTTTGTTTAAAAACGCTAGGTTTATCAGTACGCTAGCGCGCATACCTAGGCATACACGGCGCAACTTAGAGGATAGACCGGGATGGATTGTGGCTGATGAGTGCGCAGGGCAGCTAGCGCACATGCTTAATGTTTATACGGTTTTAAAATTCCTAGACAGGCCAGCGACTTAAGCGGTCTACCCCCATCTAGTACACAAAGTTATCCACAGCTACTGTGGATGCAAGCTGGCATGCGCCTAAAGCTCAGGCAAACAGCATATGCCTAGTGCGCAATCAAGCTATCAAACGCTTGTTCTGGCAGTGGCTTGCTTAGCAAATAGCCTTGTACTTCATCACAGCCCATTTGTGCTAAGGCTTCTTTTTGCAACTGTGTTTCTACCCCTTCGGCCACCACGCTTAAACCTAAGCTTTGTCCCAAGAAAATGACGGCTTTAACAATCGCTATATTGGCGCTGTCTTCTTGTATGGCATTAATAAACGAGCGGTCTATTTTCAATTCATCAATCGGGAAGTCTTTTAAATAAGACAGGCTGGAGTAGCCGGTGCCAAAATCATCTAGTGATAACTTGACGCCAATTTTTTTCAGTTGTTGCAAGGTTTCAATAAACTTCAGCGTGTCTTCTACCATAATATTTTCGGTAATTTCCAGTGCCAGTAAGTGCGGTTGTATGCCACTTTGTGTCAGGGCGTCCTGCACAATCTGCACAAAATTGGCTTGGCGAAATTGTTTAGGTGAGACATTGACGGCAATGGGGATGGCCATGCCGGTAGTTTGCTGAATTTGTTTGATTTTTTTACAAACCGTTTCTAGTACCCATTGGCCAATTTTGAGGATAAAGCCTGTTTCTTCTGCCACTTGGATAAAACTTAACGGGTACACCAACTCCGCATTGTCCGGTTGCCAGCGTATGAGGGCTTCTGCGCCAGAAATGTCACCGGTAATCAGATTAAATTTTGGTTGATAATGCAGAATAAACTCTTTTTTATCAATGGCTTGGCGTAATTTGTATTCAAGAATAAAGCGGTGGGTAAGGATATCATTCAGCTCAGGTGTAAAAAATCTAAAGGTATTACGCCCCGCATGTTTGGCTTTAAACATGGCTGAGTCCGCATTTTTTAATAGAGTGTCAGGGTCATCACCATCTTGCGGATAGACACTGATGCCCATGCTGCAGGTCACATTAAAATTAAAATCATTAATCATCAGCGGCTTAGCTAAATGACTGATTAAGCGCTTTAAGCCAAGCTCGATATCCTCATTGCTATGCACGTTGGGGATCAGTATCACAAACTCGTCACCTCCCAACCGCACCACCGTGTCAATTTCGCGCACATTACTAGAAATTAATTTGGACACCGCAATCAGTAACTGGTCGCCCACCGAGTGGCCCATGCTGTCATTAATCAATTTGAATTGATCCAAGTCTACAAACACCACGCCCAATTGCGTGTTATAGCGATGAGCAAAGTTAATGGATTGTTGCAGCCTGTCATTTAAGATATAGCGATTAGGCAACCCTGTGAGGTGGTCGTGCGTGGCTTGGTATTCAATCTCCACCGCGTGGTTTTTAGATTCGGTAATGTCCTCCACCGTGCCTTCGTAATACATAGGCAAGTTGTGCTTGTCGTAGACTATGCGCGCATTTTCAGAAATCCAAATAATGGATTTGTCTTTTCTATAGATTTGAGATTGAAAGTTATAGACTTTGCCAGTAGTGGCAATTTCTTTAACAAACTCATCACGCCGGGATGGCAGCACATACAATTGGTGTTGAATGTTATTCAGCGCATGCACCAAGTCATCATTAGAGTCATAACCATAAATACTGGCAAGGGCAGGGTTGGCTACTAGGTATTGGCCATCTAAGGTACTTTGGAAAATGCCTTCAATGGCGTTTTCAAAAATCGAGCGATAACGTGCCTCAGCTGCTTTAAGCGAATCCTCAACATTTTTTTTATCAGAAATATCTTGGATATAGCCTTCTAGCGCCT
>DASWSZ010000139.1:0-8430 GCA_036402395.1 Methylophilus sp. | reverse complement strand
GCATTACCTACACATTTGCGCTACATCAATATCGCTACTTTACATAAATGCGATAGTGCTATTAAGTTTCAATATTGATGAGGAAAAAACCATGAAAATTCTCAGTGATTTGTTTTCTACAGATTATGGCTTGATGAGCTTAATTGTAATTGTCGTCATAGCAATTGCCATGTTGGGCTTTGCAGTGTTTGTCATGGCTAAAATTTACCAGCAAAAGTAGATGTACCCACAGTAATGCAGCCAATAAATTTACGCTGCATTACTGATATTAGCTGGGCAATTTTTTAAGAGGCATAGGGCAATAATGCACTGCCAATCTGCTTTACAGCAGCACCTTTTCTATGCCGCCATTATTCACTTTCTCAACATAGTCTTGCATCCAGTTTTCACCCAGAATATGCTTGGCCATTTCCACCACAATATAATCGGCTTCTATGCCGGTATCATCGCCATAGCGCGCCAAACCTTGCAAGCAGCTTGGGCATGAAGTGAGGATTTTCACCGCTTGTTCAGGCTTACCTACCGTTAAGCCCATTTTTTCCATGCCTTTTTCCAGCTCTTCTTGCTTACGGAATTTCACTTGCGTAGCAATATCCGGGCGCGCCGCAGCAAACGTGCCTGACTCACCGCAACAGCGGTCATTGAGCGCTACGTCTTGCCCCATCAGCGTGTTGGTCACTTCTAGTGGCTTATAGGTTTTCATCGGGCTATGGCATGGGTCATGGTACATATAACGTGTACCGGTGACGCCAGACAATGTCTGATTTTTTTCCATTAAATATTCATGAATATCCAACAAACGGCAGCCCGGGAAAATCTTCTCAAACTCGTATTTTTGCAACTGATCCATACAAGTACCGCAAGACACAATCACTGTTTTAATATCCAAATAATTCAAGGTGTTGGCCACACGGTGGAACAATACGCGATTATCCGCCGTGATTTCTTGGCCTTTGTCATGATTGCCACTAGAGGTTTGCGGGTAACCGCAACATAAATAGCCTGGCGGCAACACCGTAATGGCGCCCACCTCATACAACATGGCTTGCGTGGCTAACCCCACGTTAGAAAACAAACGCTCTGAACCACAACCGGGGAAATAAAATACCGCTTCAGACTCTTCGGTCACCGTTTTTGGATTGCGAATCACCGGTATCATGCGGTCATCTTCTATGCCCAACATGGCGCGCGAAGTTTTGGACTGCATTTTTCTAGGCATAGGGCGATTAATAAAATGAATCACCTGTGCTTTGAGTTCGGTTTTACCTACCGTGGCTGGCGGTGCTTTTTTATCTTTTAACAAACCAAAACGCTTAGCCAAAGTGTGCGCAATATTTTGCGCTTTGTAGCCCCAGCCTATCATGGTGGTGCGTAAAAACTTAATGGTGGCTGGGTCTTTGGCGTTTAAAAACAACATGCCTGCCGCCGTGCCAGGGTTAAATGATTTTTTGCCTTGTTCACGCAAAAAGTTGCGCATTTTGATAGATACATCGCCAAAATCAATGTCCACCGGACAAGGTTTTTCGCAGCGATGGCAGACCGTGCAATGGTCGGCCACGTCATTAAACTCATCAAAATGTTTAAGCGAAATGCCGCGCCGCGTTTGCTCTTCGTACAAAAACGCTTCAATTAGCAGCGACGTGCCCAAAATTTTGTTGCGTGGTGAATATAAAAGGTTTGCGCGCGGCACATGCGTGCTACACACCGGCTTACATTTACCACAACGTAAGCAATCAGAAATATCATCGGCAATTTCGCCAATGGCTGATTGCTCCATAATGATGGACTCTTGCTCCAGCAAACCAAAGCTAGGCGTGTAGGCGTTTTCTAGCCCAGAACCGGCCAGCAATTTGCCTTTATTAAAATGACCATTGGGGTCGACTTTGTTTTTATAGGCAGTAAAGCTATCAATGGTGGATTGATCCAAAAACTCCATTTTGGTAATGCCAATACCGTGTTCGCCAGAAATCACGCCATTCAAGCTTTTAGCCAACGCCATCACACGCGCCACTGCCGTGTGTGCGGCCTGCATCATGCCGTAATCGTCTGAATTGACTGGGATATTGGTATGCACATTGCCATCGCCGGCATGCATATGCAGCGCAATAAACACACGGCTTTTGAGCACAGCTTTGTGGATTTCGTCAAAACGTTCCAGAATTTTTTGGTACTCGCGGCCAGCAAAAATATCTGCCATCGGGCGTTTGAGTTCACGCTTCCAAGAGATGCGCAAATCGTACGATTGCACCGCACGGAACACATTGTCGTACTGGCTGTAAGGCTTACCCAGTTCACCTAGTGTATTGACTGGCTCATCCAAGGTATTTAGAATCAAGCGCCATTTTGCGCGCAAATCGCGCAGCAACTGCAGGCCGATAACTTGCTTAGATTTCACGCTTTCCGCATCGGCGTTGCCGTCTTCATCCGGCTGTAACGGCAAATCGCCTTCAAGAAATTCCTCTAACGCATCCACCAATTTCAACTTATTTTGAATAGACAGCTCAATATTGATACGCTCTATACCGTCTGAATACTCACCCAACTTAGGCAGCGGAATCACCACGTCTTCGTTGATTTTAAAGGCGTTGGTATGTTTAGCAATGGCGGCAGTACGTGCACGGTCTAGCCAGAATTTTTTTCGCGCCTCACCAGACACTGCAATAAAGCCTTCGCCGTTACGCGCATTACACATGCGCACCATGGCAGATGCCACCTCGCCTACTGCGTTTTCGTCATCTGAGGCAATGTCGGCAATCAACACCATTTTTGGCCGTTGTTGACGCGCCGCTTTGGTGGCGTAACCCACCGCTTTAATATAGCGCTCATCCATGTGCTCAAGGCCAGCCATAATGACAGCGGGGTCTTTTTTAGCCGTGGCGTCTAAGTAATCTTTGATTTCCACAATAGCCGGCACGGCATGGGATACATTGCCAAAAAATTCCAAAGCAATGGTGCGCACATACTTAGGCATGCGATGCAGAATAAAAGTGGCCGATGTGATGAGGCCATCACAACCTTCTTTTTGGATGCCCGGCAAGCCAGACAAAAATTTATCAGTCACGTCTTTACCCAAGCCCACTTTGCGGAAGCTAGGGCCGGGAATCGCGATGATTTCTGGCTCAGACAACAGTGTTTTCATGTCCATGTCGTAGCGGCTGATTTTAAAGCGCGCCATCGCGATGTCATGAATCTTGCCTAAATTATGGTCTAATCGCTCGACTTCCATCCAAGTGGCATCGGGCGTCACCATGCGCCATGAGGCCAAGTTATCTAACGCTGTACCCCACAACACCGCCTTTTTACCACCGGCATTCATAGCAACGTTACCGCCGATACAACTGGCGTCGGCACTGGTAGGATCGCAAGCGAACTCTAGCCCAGCCTCAGTGGCAGCTTCCATCGCGCGACGTGTCACCACACCGGCGCCACATTCTATGGTCGCAACCTGTCTGGCTACGCCAGGCAAACTGCGCATTTGCACACCGGTATGTTGGTCTAATTTTTCAGTATTAATCACCGCTGACAATGGCGTCAGCGGAATTGCGCCGCCGGTATAACCAGTGCCGCCGCCACGTGGAATCACGGTTAAGCCAAGTTCAATACACGCTCTGACCAAATAAGCAATTTCAGCTTCGGTATCAGGGTTGAGCACCACAAACGGATACTCAACGCGCCAGTCGGTGGCGTCTGTCACATGCGAAACTCGCGCTAAACCGTCAAACTGAATATTGTCTTTGCGTGTGTACTTGCTAAGCTTGCTTAACGCTTTTTTTCTTAAATCGTAGGTTTGCTTAAAATCTTCAGAAAACTTGGCCACCGCTTGTTTAGCTGCGCTGACTAATTTTTGCACGTTATCGCTACCGGCACTGCGCTCATCAATCGCAGCAATGCGGTGATATAGTGCGTCTATCAAGGCTTTGCGACGTTTTGGGTTGTCCAGTAAATCGTCTTGCAAGTACGGGTTACGGCTCACTACCCATAAATCACCCAATACCTCAAACAGCATGCGCGCGCTACGGCCTGTCTTACGTTGTGCACGTAATACATTTAAGATATCCCAAATTTCCTCACCCAAAAACCGAATGACAATTTCGCGGTCTGAAAAAGAGGTGTAGTTATAAGGGATTTCACGCAAGCGTGTGACAGGGACTGCTTCAGCTTGCAAAAACTCAGCGGGGATGGGTGCGTTCATTGATGTTTTGGCATGAATAAAAGTTAATTATAGCATGGTGTAGACCGCGTAAAAACTACAAACGTTCTATGGGTATAGCCCACTATTTTCAGTTAAATACGTTACAATTTCATTATGTTAACCATTAAAAAATTATGGATTCCCCTCATCGTCATTTGTCTACTCGGCTTACTGGCATTTGGCCTATCACAAAAACCACAATCGCCTGATGTCACCTTCACCACGCTAGAAGGTAAAAAAATCAGCATGCAGTCGCTAAAAGGAAAAATAGTGCTGGTAAATTTTTGGGCGACCGATTGCCCGGGCTGTATTAAAGAAATGCCCGATTTGATTAATACTTACAACACTTACAAAGCCAAAGGTTTTGAAGTGATTGCGGTGGCCATGCCTTATGACCCACCGGCACAAGTGCTGAACTATAGCAAACAAAAGGCGCTGCCCTTCCCTGTCATGCACGACGGCTTAAGTGAAATGACCAATGCGTTTGGTGGCGTTAATTTAACGCCCACCACTTTTATATATGATAAACAAGGCCATAGACTACAACGCGTGATGGGTGAACTTGACTTTGCTAGCCTGACTCAGCTGCTCAATAAAGAGCTGATGTGATGTTGTGGGTGAAGGCGTTTCACTTGATATTTGTCACCAGTTGGTTTGCCGGCTTGTTTTATTTGCCACGTTTATTTGTTAATCACGCCATGGTTAGCGACGCAGCCACGCTAGAGCGTCTGGCATTGATGGAGCATAAACTGTATCGCTTTATGCTGCCATTGGCGGTGCTGGCGTTGGTGTTTGGCTTATGGTTATGGTTGGGCTACGGCATTACAGGTGGCTGGTTACATGCCAAATTAGCCCTTGTGGCTGGTTTAATTGTTTATCATCTCTATTGCGGCAAACTCATGCGTGATTTTAAAGCGGGCAAAAACCTACATAGCCATGTCTGGTATCGTTGGTTTAATGAGCTGCCAGTGTTGATATTGTTTGCGGTTGTAATCTTGGTGGTCGTTAAGCCTTTTTAGCTTCATCTTTTTTATAGCAATGCCGTTAATACCTCACTTTACTTCAAGGAATAGCGCGTGGATATCCTGAACTCAGATTGGCTCATCCGCATGCTGGAAAAATCCAGCATGCAAGCGCAGGCGCGCATGCTAAACCTATTTGATATTTTAGATGACTGGCTAAATGCGCCCAAACTCAATACTCACCTGACCAACACAACCAGTACGGCCAACTCCCAGCTGCTTACCCATTATCTCACCATACAAGCGGCCAAAGCGGGTGCCGCCATGCCAGAGATGTTGGCAAATCAACTGTACTTTATGGCCATTGCTGCCATACACGAACAATTACATGGCAAGCAAGCAAGCAGCTTGCAGCATGCCAAGCAAGCGGCACATGCATTAATTATGGCGCAAACCAAAAAAGAAACGTTTTATCTACCTAAAAAAACGGTCTATGCCACCGCCGCCAGCGTATTGGCGGTGATGTTGATGGCGGGTGGGCTGTATGTCAACTCCAGCCATCAAACGGGCAAAACCAACATAGCAAGCAGCCAGCAAGCGCCTGTCTATGCCTCACATTTGCCAATAATGCAGGCCAGCAACGCGGCCAGCCCTGAGCAAACCGCCGCCTTATTTGCGCGTGTAGAACAAATGCGTAAAGGCAATTGCCAACTGATAGAAGCGTTGCAACTCCCTGATTCGTATAGAAAAGTATATTTTGAAAACGTGGTATTAGGGCAAATTTCCACCAATGCCGACGAGCAGCGTCTAGCCAATACGCTACTTGATAAAGTCCGCTGTAATTACAGCCCTATGCTGATGGCCAATTCCAAAAATTAAGCTTGACCTATATATACAGGTTTGTATAATTGGGTGATGTCTGTCCTACGCGAAAAAATATTGAGCACCGCCACCGATCTCTTTCAAACGAGAGGCATCAACTCAACTGGCGTCGATACCATCGTGGCTGTGGCTGGCACCACCAAAATGACGCTCTATAAGTACTTCCGCACTAAAGAGGACTTAATTCTTGAAGTATTGAAAACAAGCCAATCCAATTTTCAAGGCTGGCTAAACGCCAAACTTAGCGCTAGCAATACCCAACCTAGCGAGAAAATTCAGCTGCTGTTTAATTACATCGAAGAATGGGTGACTTCGCCTAGCTTTTTAGGCATGGGTTTTATTAAGGCCTCTGCTGAGTTTCCTAACGAAGACAATCCAGTACATCAATTATCATCGCAACAGTCGCGCGATTTTAGACAGTTTATTGCGCAACTTGCCACAGAAGCGGACATTAAAGATGCTGACGGCTTGGCATTGCAACTGTCATTGCTATTTGAAGGCGCGGTACAAGCAGAGCAAATGCAACGCGGCTCTGGTGCTATTAAGTACGCCAAAACTGCAGCCAAAATGTTGATAGACGCAGCCAGCAAACACTAAACTAAACAAGCACCCGACTCAGCTTATCTTTCAAATCGCTCATGAGTATGAGCAGCCCGGCTCTCAAAACGCATAAGCCTTCAAAACACCGTAAGCTTACCAAAACACCTTAAGCTTGCACTAAAACCTAAAGCTACCGGATAATAGCGTATTCCCTTACGAGCATTATTATGTCTATCCTTATCTGCGGTTCTTTGGCTTACGACACCATCATGGTGTTTCAAGATCAGTTCAAAAATCATATCCTACCAGACAAAATTCACCAGTTAAGCGTGGCTTTTTATGTGCCAGAAATGCGCAGAGAGTTTGGCGGTACCGCCGGCAACATTGCTTACAATCTGCAATTGCTGGAAGGCGAACCACTCATGATGGCCACCGTGGGCAGCGACTTTGCGCCCTACCGTGATTGGTTAGCGCAACATCACATTGAGACTACACACGTCAAGCAAATAAACAGCAGTTTCACTGCGCAGGCCTTTATCACCACCGATACCGATGACAACCAAATCACTGCCTTTCACCCCGGCGCTATGGTGGAGTCGCATCAAAATAGCGTCAAAGACGCCAAATCGGTGCAGATTGCGATTATTGCGCCAGATGGCCGTGACGGTATGTTTCAACATGCGCGCGAGTGTTTTGAAGCGGGGATTCCGTTTATGTTTGACCCAGGCCAAGGTTTACCCATGTTTAATGGTGAAGAACTATTACACTTTATTGAAATGGCCGATTATTTGGCGGTCAATGATTATGAATCGCAAATCATTCAAGACAAAACCGGTCTAACACTTGAACAATTGGCAGCAAAAGTGAAAGCGCTGATTGTGACTTTAGGTGGTCAAGGTTCGCATATTTATGCCGATGGTCAACGCTTTGACATTCCAAGCGTTAAGGCCAGTGCCATCGTCGACCCCACTGGGTGTGGTGATGCCTACCGTGCAGGCTTGCTGTATGGCATAGTACGACAATGGGATTGGCCAACCTGTGGGCGTTTAGCGTCTACCATGGGGGCGATTAAAATTACCAGTCGCGGTGGCCAAAATCATCATCCCAGCCGCCAAGAGATAGAAGATGTGTATAGCCGGGCGCTGATACAACAAGTGTCGAGTGAAGAGAAATTAAACGCATAACCCCCTCAGCAACATTGAGTGACGCAGGGTGATTGAAAGGAGTAAGCAATGAGATTATTGACATGTATCTTGGTGGGCATACTAAGCTTATTACTGGCAGCCTGCGCCAGCTCTAATTCTGGTAGCGTATACAAGCGTGAAGACGCCAGAAAAGTACAAACTGTTAAAACCGGCGTGGTCGAAAGCGTGCGCACAGTCAAACTAGAAGGCACGAAATCCCCGGTTGGCACCATTGCTGGTGGCGCCATTGGCGGCATTGCTGGTGGCTCTGTGGGTGGTGGCCGTGGTAGTGCCATTGCCGCTGTCATAGGCGCGGTAGCTGGCGGCTTGGTCGGCTCCGCTACGGAAGAAGTAGTGACGCGCAAAGACGCCCTTGAAATCACCGTGAAACTGGATGGTGGCGGTTTAATTGCCATTGTACAAGAGGCCGATGTAGCCTTTAATGCAGGCGATAGAGTACGTATAGTAGAAAACAGCGAAACTTCGCGCGTAACGCATTAGTATTAGCCACTAACACTGCGGCGACCATGCCGCAGGCGTTCATCAAACTGTCATCTGACTGTCACTGAATATTCACCATGGTTTTCTATTATTTCTCTCAATTAATTGGAGAAATGCTATGTATCAAAAAGCGCTTAATCAAACCACCAAACCACCACAAAGCCGCTTA
>DASWSZ010000138.1:0-3255 GCA_036402395.1 Methylophilus sp. | reverse complement strand
GGGCATCCATTTAGTGCTCGCTACGCAACGCCCATCGGTGGATGTGATTACGGGTTTGATTAAAGCCAACGTGCCGACGCGTGTGTCTTTTCAAGTGTCCAGCAAAATTGATTCTCGTACCATATTAGACCAAATGGGCGCTGAGGCGTTGTTAGGACAGGGCGATATGTTGTATATGCCGCCCGGCACTGGTTTTCCGCAACGTATCCACGGTGCGTTTGTGTCTGACAGTGAAGTACATAAGGTCGTCAATTACCTAAAATCGCAAGGTGAGCCTAACTATATTGAAGGTATTTTGACGAATGAAGCAGAGGAGGGCGGCGGCGATATCGGTGGTGTGCTGGGCGATGCGGGTGGTGAAAAAGACCCGCTTTATGATGAGGCCGTGAATATTGTACTCACCAGTCGTCGCGCTTCCATTTCATCGGTGCAGCGCCAGTTACGAATAGGCTATAACCGCGCCGCCAGATTGATAGAAGACATGGAACGCGCAGGGCTGGTGTCTTCAATGCAAAGTAACGGTAATCGCGAAGTGTTGGCGCCAGCAGGTGCGAGCAGCCATGATTAACCATCACGTTTGAAAGCATGATTAAGGACGAAATGAAAAAAATAGCGTTATTAGTGTTGATGTTAGCCAGCCCGCTCACTTGGGCGGATGGCGTGGCCAGCTTAAAAGATTTTTTCTTGAATACCAACGCCATGCGTGCGCAATTTACGCAAGTAGTGCTGGATAACAAAGGCCGTAAAATCCAAGAGGTGCAAGGTACCATGCAGTTGCAACGCCCGAATAAGTTTCGCTGGGATTACCAAAAACCGTATGAACAGCAAATTATCAGCGATGGCCAGCAAGTGTTTCTGTACGATGTGGATTTGCAACAAGTGACGATCCGTGATTTAAGCAAGGCACTAGGCTCTAGCCCTGCCGCCATGTTGGCCGGTGGCGAAACAGTAGAAAAAAGTTTTACCCTCAAAAATGCTGTCAGAAAAGACAATTTAAACTGGGTATTGGCCTTACCCAAAGACAAAGAGAGCGGTTTTGAGCGTGTGATTTTAGGTTTTGAGGATAAACAGCTTAAAAAAATGGAGCTGTACGATAGCTTTAGCCATGTCACCCACATTACGTTTAATCAGATTGAGCGCAACCCCACGCTAGAAAATAAAACCTTTTTGTTTACTACGCCTGAAGGTGTAGATGCCGTGGGCGAATAATAAGCGCATTCGGCGCATATTTGGCCTGCCTTTGCAGCAGGCTAGTTTAGTATTTTTGTTAACCTTTATCCAACCACTGGCGCAGGCGGCTGAGTTAGAGGCCAAGCAAGTAGCCATCCATCAAGCCGAGACCTTAATTAAACAAGGCCAGTTTGAAGCCGCTTATCAACAGTTACAGCCGTTAGAAGCCACACTGGCGGGTGATGTTAAGTTTGATCTGTTACTAGGCACTGCCGCTTTGGAAAGTGGGTATTACTCGCAAGCCATGTTTGCGCTTGAGCGTGTGCTGGCGGTAGAGCCTGACAATACAGTGGCACGTGCAAAAGTGGCCCAAGCGCATTTCCAATTAAATGAAATGGCTGCCTCCAAGCTGGAGTTTAACCATCTATTAAGCCAAGACCCCTCGGCGGAAACCACCAAAGCTATTGAGCGGTATATGTCTGCCATTGATAAAGCCATGGGCTTATCGACTAATTATACTGCCTTTTTAGAGGGAGGCTCGGGCTGGGATAGTAACGTCAATAGCGCCACCAATGCCAACTCGATTGCTATTCCCGTGTTTGGCGGGCTGAACTTTTCTTTGTTGGATGATGCTAGAAAAAAATCGACTAGCTTTTTGAATGTGGCCGGTGGGGCAGGTGTGAGGCTACCTGTGAATGCGCAAGTCAGCTTGATTGCTAACTTAGGATTTTCCAAAAAACTGTATCAAGATTATCAGCAATTTGAAACCGGCACATTAGATGCCAACGTTGGGATTCAATTAAAACAAGACAATAATCGTTATACGCTGGCTTTGCAGGACGGCTATTTTTATGTCGATGACGCCACCTTTAGGCATGCTTATGGCGCCAGCGCGCAATGGCAGCACGACTTTGATGCGTTCAACCAAGCCAGTGTTTATGGTCAATATGCCAAACTAGAATATGCCGACAACGCTATCCGTAATGCACACCGTAATATTCTGGGTGCCAATTATGCGCATGCTTTTCAAAGCGATTTAAATCCTATTGTTTATGTCGGTGCTTATTTAGGGCGTGAAGATACCACCAAATCTGGCATGGCTTTTTTAGACCAAGACATTTATGGCCTGCGGGCGGGTGGGCAACTTGCTTTTAATCCTAGCTGGTTAGCCTATGTTTCCGCTGGTTATGAATCACGCGATTATCAGGCTGATGATTTAGCGTTTTTGAAAAAACGCCAAGATCACCAGTATGATATTACCTTGGGCGTGAACTATGTGCCGGCGCGTTATTGGACCATCAAGCCACAAATTAGCTTGATTAAAAACGATTCCAATATTGATATTAATGCGTTTGAACGCGCTACGATGTCTGTTAATATTCGCCGTGAATTTGATTGGTAAACGTTTTTACAACGCACATGGCTAAGCCCTCAATTTTTAATACCTAACCACAACCTAAGCGCAAAGACATTGAATTCTTTATTTCAAACGGTCAGTCCACAAGCCCCTTTGGCAGAATTGTTGCGTCCTAAAACGTTGGATGAAGTAGTCGGCCAAGCGCATCTATTGGGCGTTGGCAAACCACTGCGCCGCGCGTTTGAGTCAGGTAAATTGCCGTCCATGATTTTATGGGGGCCGCCAGGTGTAGGTAAAACTACATTAGCGCGGCTAATTGCCAATACCGCTGATGCTGAATTTATCCCCATTTCTGCGGTGCTGTCCGGCATTAAAGATATTCGCGAGGCGGTAGAGCGCGCCGAGCATACACTGCAACAATCTGAGCGCAAAACCATTTTGTTTGTAGATGAAGTGCATAGATTTAACAAAGGTCAGCAGGATGCATTTTTACCGTTTGTAGAAAGTGGCCTGATTACGTTCATAGGCGCGACCACCGAAAACCCCTCATTTGAAGTCAATAGTGCATTATTAAGCCGTGCCCAAGTGTTTGTGCTAACTGCATTATCCGAAGCCGAACTGGCTTTGCTGCTAGAACGCGCCAGACTGCTGATGGCGCCTGACGTGAATTTAACGGAGTCGGTTTTAGAGCAGATATTGGCCTATGCCGATGGCGATGCCAGACGGTT
>DASWSZ010000137.1:0-10619 GCA_036402395.1 Methylophilus sp. | reverse complement strand
ATTTCGGTGACAAGGGAAGAAATCATGTTGTAACCGTGTGGTGAGTGTTCAGCAAAACCATTAGAAGCTAAACCACCGGCATAGCCTTCGGCTCCGCTGGCAATGGTGCGGATGACTAAGGCTGCGATAATCGCGCCAGCCACTTGCGCGACAATGTAAAACGGTAACTCTGCGGCTTTAAAGCGACCACCCGCCACCAAGCCTATGGACACCGCTGGATTAAGATGACAGCCTGAAATATGACCAATGGCATAGGCCATGGTCACGACGGTTAAGCCAAATGCCAATGAAACGCCTAAATAGCCTAAGCCGAGTTCTGGAATCCCCGCTGCTAACACGGCGCTACCACAGCCGCCTAATACCAGCCAAAATGTACCGACAAGCTCGGCAAGTGAACGCTTGGTTAATGACATGTTGATCTCCTCTTTGTGGTTGATTAAGTATTGTTATTTGTGTGGAAATTTACGCTCAAATTTTAGCTTTCACAAGCGCATCAGTTAGAATGCAGATTAATTAATGTAAACTCAAAAAAATGGCTTTTAAACATATCACTTCGCGCGACAACCCTGTATTTAAGCAGTTGAAAAAGCTAGCAGAAAGCGCGCGTGAGCGCAGTAAAGAATCGTTAACGCTATTAGATGGCGTGCACTTGATTGAGGCTTATTTGCAAGTGTTTGGTGAGCCGCAATTGCTGATTATTCCTGAGGGTAAAAGCAGCTTAGAAGCCACCGCGCTGATGCAGCAATTGCAAGACGTCAATACCATGATGTTGCCTACTTTGATGTTTGCCGAGCTGACACCGGTGACCAGTAGCACTGGTATTTTGGCGCTGGTACATATCCCAACCTTAGTAACGCCTAGTGATGTCAACTTAGCCTTAATGGTGGAAGACATACAAGACCCCGGTAATATGGGTAGCATGTTGCGTACCGCGGCGGCGGCGGGAGTGCAAGTGGTGTATTTATCCAAAGGCTGTACCGATGCTTGGTCGCCTAAAGCGCTGCGTGGCGGCCAAGGCGCACAGTTTATGTTGCCGATTATTGAAAACGCCGATTTAGTGCAGTGCTTGCAAGGCTTTGCTGGCCACAGTTACGCCATGGCCATGCAGGGTGAATCTTTATATAACCAACATTTAACTAGCCCCAGTGTATTTGTAGTGGGCAATGAAGGCAGCGGCTTAAGCGCCAAAGTATTACAGGCGAGCACTAAACCAGTCACCATCCCAATGGCGGGGCAGCATGCGTTGGCGGTGGAATCGCTGAATGCCGCTGCGGCTACTGCCATTTGTTTATTTGAATGTCAGCGCCAACGTTTGGCGGCCATTATCCACGAGTAGAAAAAATGAATAAAACAGCCTTAGGGTTTAGCGCGGTAGAGATGATGGTGGTGGTGGCGATTATTGCAATTTTAGCCATGATTGCGATTCCTTCTAGTTTAGGCCGTATTGTCAAAGAGCAAGTGGCCAGCACAGTGCCGTGGGCAGAAGTCGCCAAAGAGCCGATTGCCTTGCAATGGAAAACCAGCAAAACGCTGCCGGCAGACAATGCGGCGGCGGGTTTGCCGGCGCCAGAAAAAATGGTGAGTAATTTTGTGACACGCTTAGAAGTGCAAGAGGGCGCCATTCATATAACTTTAGGTAATAAAGTGCACCCCAAGTTGCAAGGCAAAGTACTGAGCATGCGGCCAGCGGTGATTGAAGACGCGCAAATTGTACCTATCGCTTGGGTCTGTGGTCATGCCAAAGCACCATCACCCATGGTGGTTAAAGGTGAAGACATCACCACTATTCCAGATGAATTTCTGCCTAGCGCATGTCGCTAGTGTATCGCTAGTCAGTTTTATTGCCCATTACTTCACTCTTAAAACATTGATTTAATTAAAAAAATAGGAAATAACATTGTGATGATTACACCACAGTATCAGCTGCATGGTAACGATATGCAGTATATTCAGTTTACTTTACAACCCGGTGAGCAAGTGATTGCCGAGCAGGGCGCCATGATGTACACGCAACCAGCCATCGAAATGTCGGCGGTGTTGGGCGATGGTAGTCGCTCTAGTTTTGGCGCAATTGGCCGCTTTGTGAATGCCATCAAACGTAAATTCACTGGTGAATCCATGTTTAGCAGTGTCTACGCGAATCGCGGTAGCGTTGCGCAAGACTTAGCTGTGGCTGCGCCCAGTCCAGGTGAGATTGTGCCGATTGATTTGGATGCACAAGGCGGCATGATTATTTGCCAAAAAGGCGCTTTTATTGCGGGGCAAATCGGCCAAAAATTACAGCTGGCTTTTCAGAAAAAAGTGCGTGTCGGTTTGTTTGGTGGCGAAGGCTTTATTATGCAAAAAATCACAGGGCAGGGCACGGTATTTATTCATGCCTCTGGCACCTTAAAACAAGTGGAGTTAGGGCCTGCTGACAGTTTAAAAGTAGACACTGGTTGCTTGGTGGCGATGGCATCTAACGTGCGTTATGACATTACCTACACCGGCACCCTCAAAACCAGCTTGTTTGGCGGTGAAGGCTTGTTTTACGCCACTGTATCTGGGCCGGGGCGGGTGTGGATACAATCGTTGCCGATGAACCGCCTTAGTCGCACTATATTCGGCGCGGCGATTGCGGGTCAAGGCAAAGGCTCCATCTGGGGTAAGTTATATTTAATCTTTATTGTGCTTGTGGTCATCGTGACCTTGTTTGGTGGCAGATAACCGCTGATGCAACACACCATAGACATTGTATTGTTTGGCCCGGATTTGCCGTTGGCTGGGGTGGCGACGACTTGTAAGATGAATGACCAATCTTTAGCTGTCCAAGCCTATCAGCAACATATTCCGATTGAGAAATTACGCGCTGAGGTTGGCGGGTTTGAACACGACCAATTGCAATTGCATTGGCAAACACCTGCCGGTGCTTATATGTTAATCGCCAAAGACAAGACTGCGCAAAAGCTACTTAATCAACACTTGGCGGGTCAGCCAGTGGCTGGGCATACTAGCTGGAAAGTGGCGACCCACTCGCAACGCTGGGTGTGGCATAGTCTATGGTATGGCGCAGGTTTGCTGGTATTGGCAGTAGTGATTGGGTTTTGGCAGTATGACCGATTACTGACTTGGGTGACCAATCGTGTGCCGGTTGAAACCGAATACAAGCTGGGTCAAGCAGTGTTGCAGTCTTACGGCAAAACGCAAGACCGCATTCAAACGGGTGCAGCGGTAGACTTTGTGAAGCAGCTGGGCAGTACGCTGACACAAGGTTCGCGTTACCAATACCAATGGATAGTCGTGCGTGACGACATGGTGAACGCCTTTGCCATGCCCGGCGGCATTGTCATTGTGAACACCGGTTTGCTTAAACGCGCGGCTAATCCTAATGAAGTGGCGGCGGTGCTGGCGCACGAAATTCAGCATGTAGAACAACGTCACTCGCTAAAAAATATGTTGAATAGTGCAGGGGTTGCGACGGTGGTGATGTTGGTGCTCGGCGATGCCAATACCGCCATGATCATGATTGCGCATCAGGTGTCTAATCAATATTTTAGCCGTAAAGTAGAAGCCGAGGCCGATTTAAAAGGTGCGCAATTGCTGATTAAACGCGGTATTCAAGCAGATGGCATGCCCAGCTTTTTTAAAAAATTAGCCGCCGAATATAAAGGCCAGCAAGCGCTGCCAGAGTGGATTTCATCGCACCCAGATACGCTCAAACGTATTGCGTTGGCAGAAGCGTTTGTGAAGCAACATCCTTGTACTACATGCAAAGCGCTAAGTTGGGATCAAGAAGCGATTTTGATTAACATTAATGAGAAAACGATTGCAGCGCCAGAAGCTAGCAGCGGTAAGCTTTAATGTTTAATCGTATCTGTCTGCTCATCAAACAATTGCGTCGATTCTAGTTCGTCAAACACATAATGTTTATTGCAGAAATCGCAATTGACTTGAATACTGCCTTGCTCTTCAATAATGCTGTCCACTTCAGCTTTTCCTAACATTTTCAACATGTTAACCACGCTATCGCGGGTGCAGCTACAAAACGCTTTAATCGGCCTAGCATTAAATAAGCGCACATCTTCTTCGTGAAATAGGCGCTGCAACAACACTTCTGGGCTTAGCGTTTTAAGCTCAAGCGGTGTGACGGTGTTGGCTAAAGTATTGACGCGATGCCAAGTATCGGCATCATGTTCGCCTTGATTGGGCAATTTTTGCAGAAGTAAGCCCGCCGCGTTTTCGCCATCACAATGCAACCAAATGCTGGTATCAATCTGTTGCGAGCGCAACATATAGTTTTCCAACATGGTCGCAATGGTGTCGCCCTCTAGCGGCACAATGCCTTGATAAGCCTCGCCTATTTTGGGGTCTAGGGTAATGACAAATTGACCATCCTCAATCAAATCAATAAAACTTTGCTGCGCAATATCGCCACTCCATTTGGCGGTGGCACGGAGGTCTAAGTCTGAGTTGCATTCCACCACCAGCAGTTTGAGGATGCCTTTACTTTGCAATTGCAAAATCAGCGCCCCTTCCATTTTTAAGGTGGAAATCAGCAAAGCACTGGCAGTCATCAACTCACCCAAGGCTTTGGCCAATACTGGCGGCATGGACTGATGTTGCAAAGCGTCGATATAGGTCTGGTCTAGTTTAGCGATATTGCCGCGGATGGGGGTGTTTTCAAAGAGAAAATGGTGCAGGAGGTCTTGTGGTGTATTCATTTCGTTATTTTAACATTGCGCGTGCATTATCCAGCAACAAAAAAAGCCCATGGGTGACATGGGCTTTTACGCGTGATAAACGTTTAGAAATTATAAATTAGCGTTGCGCGACCAGTAATCGGTGAGCCCGGTGTAATGTTTTGATTGTTATGCGCGTACAGTGCATATTCTTTATTTGTTAAGTTTTCTAAATTAATTTGTAAACTTAACTTTTCACTGAATTTACCAAAAATGGCTGCATCGTAACGTGTATAGCCTGGCAGCAAGGTACTTTGGGTGGCGGTAGGCGATAATGCATAGCGGTCTGAAGTGCTGATCACACCTAATGCCACGGCCCACATGTCATTGATTTCATACTTGTTCCATAAGGACAAAGTACGGTCAGGTGTTTGGCCTAATTCAGCACCTTTTAAAATGGCATTTGCACCAGAGCCTTGTTGTTTAGTCACTTCGCCATCTTGGAACGCTACGCCGCCAAATACACTCCATTTTTCGGTAATGTTGCCAGTAATGCCCAGTTCGACACCTTTGGTTTCTTGACCATCTACCAATATTTGCAAGCTAGCATTGTTAGGGTCGGTCACTTGTACGTTTTCACGCTCAAGTTTGTATACTGCAGCCGTGAGTGCCAGATTAGGATTGACATCCCATTTAGCCCCCACTTCATAGTTAATAAACTTTTCTGGTTTAAATGAGGCATTGGTGACGGTGAGTGAGGTCAGTTGGTCGCCAGCGCGTGGCACATAAGACACACTGTAATTACCGTACAACGAAACCGCTTCAACTGGTTTAAAGATTAAACCAGCACGTGGAGATAAGAAAGTATCGGTGACATTAAAGCTTTCAGACACGGTGGTATTCACACCACTTCGTCTAACACCATCAAAGTCGGTCTCAAACCGATCATGACGCACACCTACAATCGCTTGCCAATGCTCAGACAGTTTAATTTGGTCTTGCAGATAGAAGCCCAACACGTCAATGGTCGATTGATTGTTACGGAATGCATTATTGCTATCAATTAAGTTGGCTCTGAAACTTACTGGAGTGTTACCAATTTCAGTGGCATTGTTGGCGTTTAATGTCACTGAAGTGGCATTGCTGTTATTGAAAAATCCTGCAAGTCTTGAGTTATCAGTGTCTTGCGTAGCAAGCTCAACGCCAGCCAGCAACTTATGCTCAACTGAGCCCCAGTTGGCGGTATAGGTTAAGTCAGTTTGATTAATTATATTTTCACGGTCAGTAAAGTCAACATAACCACGCACCGTGAAGTTACCATTGTTAGCTACTGAGCTATCAGCAAATACATTTTGGTAGTACTTATTGTAATTGGCATAACGCGTACTGTTTTTAATGCCAACACCGTTATCAAATGCATGTTCGATAATGGCGTTAAAAGCGACAGTTTCTGTCTCTGTAGGGCTTAAGGCAGAACTGCCAAAAAAGGCTGAGTGATTGCCAATTTCATAGGGGCGTCTATTCAATCTAGGTTGACCAGCGGCATTTTCAACCGAGGGTACACCACGGTCTGCGGTACGTTTATCTTTAAAGTATTCTGCACTGAACACCATTTTAGTTTTATCATCTGGGCGTATGGTAAAGGTTGGGGTTACGCCATAGCGCTCAATGTCCACACCATCACGATAAGAACCTGAATCTTCGTACACGGCATTTAAGCGGAATGCGACTTCATCATTGATGGCTTGACCATAATCGGCCGCAATGCGCTTGTAATCAAACGCGCCGTAACTGGCAGTAAGTTCACTGATGGGATCCCAGCCGGCTTCTTTGCTGACACGGTTGAGAGCACCGCCAGCGCCACCACGACCAAATATCATGCCATTAGGGCCTTTGAGTACTTCAATCCGGTCAGTATTGTAAAAATCGCGATAGGTTTGCACGTCATCACGTAGACCATCGACAAACAAATCGCCAGTGGTAATGTTGCCGCGAAACACCAAAGCATCACGGTTGCCTTCGCCTTGTGCTGCTTGCACGCCCGGCACATAGCGCACCGCCTCAGATACGCTTTGTATGGATTGGTCTTTAATTAAGTCTTGAGGAATTACGGTAATGGATTGTGGCGTGTCGCGTAGTAGTGTATCTGTTTTGGTGGCCGATACGCTTTTTTTAGCGTGATAGCCTTTGACTGGTTTGGTATCACTTATTTTGCTGGCTTGCACCTCTATAGTGTCTAGCTCGATAGAGGTTTCCTCAGCGTAGGCTTGCTGGCTAACCAGCATCATGACACCTGCGCTGGCAACTAAGCCAATGGCTTGGTACAAAGCCGCATGCAGTTTTGTGAGCGCGAATGGGTTTGAGGCAAATGCGCCTACAGATTTATTGTTTTGTGTATTCATAATGAGTGTGCAAGGTAATTTAAAATGACAGGCGTAATGATAATATAAATGAGAATCGTTATCAACCAGTTTTGAATTGTGCTTAGCTAATATGCAAAAAAAGTGATTGAATCTAGTTAATCAGTGCTTAGTGGCAGGGTGGTGGTCCGGGCAATTGCCGCCAATTGCCAATGTGCAAACGCCCATTGCCAAATCGTGTGCAATGGCGCGTGACGTAATTCAGCCGGTGGCTGCTGATTGAGCATGTGCAATGCCTGATATAGTTGCTGGCTGGCTAGGGTTATGTCTATGGCGGCGGCCTTGGTTTGCTTGCTTAATTTTTCACCTGCCGCATTAATGACGACTGGAATATGTCCATATGCTGGTCTAGAGTAGCCTAACACTTGCTGCAAATAAAGTTGTCTGGGCGTGGAGTTGAGTAAATCGGCACCACGGATAATATGTGTAATACCTTGCTGAGCGTCATCCACCACCACGGCTAATTGATAGGCAAACACACCATCAGCACGCTTTAAAATAAAATCACCTATGTCTGTGCGCAATGATTGTGTCATGGAGCCTTGGATTAGATCGTGAAAACAGGCAGTGAAATCATGGACTTGTATGCGAGTAGCGATGGCGGCGCGTGGTTTGATGGGTTGTTTTAAACAAGTGCCCGGATAAACCAAGCCATCTATGCCATGTCGCTGGCTGGAATCGGCAATTTCTTTACGTGAACAGGTGCAGGGGTACAGTAGTTGCTGGGCGTTTAATTGTGCTAATGCCTCTTCATAGGCAGCTGATTGCTGGCTTTGGTAGAGAATGTCGCCATCCCATGCAAACCCAAAGCCGGCCAAGGTTTGCACAATATGCTCGGCGGCGCCAGGCATCACGCGTGGCGTGTCTAAGTCCTCCATACGCAGTAGCCATAAACCGTTATTGGCTTTGGCATCACAATAACTAGCAACAGCCGCCAGCAAAGAGCCTATGTGTATGGGCCCAGTAGGTGAGGGTGCAAAGCGACCAACATAGGGCATACTGACTAATGCACCGCCTGTAAATAGGGTGGAATATGCCAAGTTTGCAATTGTTTACCTAACAGTTGCAAGTGGCATTGCATACGCTCGTGGCCGTTAGCGGTTACTTCAAATACATACAGACGTGAAAATTGCGCGTGACCTTTTGTATCGCGACCTATGCTAAGCTTAGTGCAGGCCACGGTTTCATCCAGCAACTGTAATTGGCAGCGGCTGGCTAGTTCATGACCCATGCGGATGGCAATCTCGCGTTTGGAGACAGTATCTAACCAAAACCAAGCGGCAAATAGTAAAATGATGAGTAAAATGATTTCCAAAGCTAACCTTTAATGTTAATTTCTTATAGCGTGGGTAAGCGCGATGAACCACAGACCATTCATCTGACAGATCATTACAAAGAAACGTAACAATATCATTATAAAATGACCGAATCTAGGGAAGATGCTGCGATTGCAGCCTACTTTAATCTAATTAGAAGTAAGGGTGGAGATGAGCGTAGCATTTCCCTCAGACTGCCATTGCTGAATCAGTTGCTGCCACTATTGGCTCATTGCGAATGCATAGGTAGTGAGTATCGCGATAAATTAGAACAGCTCATGGAGCAGCAACCCCCTGAACATTGGCCGCCATATCTGGTCATCGCGCGTGAGTTTTACCCATTTTGGATGGGTGATTTTAAAGCCATTAGCATGCTGTCCTCTGAGATAGGTTTTGATTTGCATCCCGTCGCATGGATGCCCCCCCCTATTACCTTACCAGTGATTTGGCAGAGCATAGACCAAGAAAAATTTAGTACGGCAGAAAGTTGGGCCATCAAATCTTACAGTATGGCACTCAAAACTGAGGATGCCGCGCTAGACTTAGTGGAGGTTCGTCTAAAGCTAGCCAAAATTTTGGTGGTACGTTTGCGCGGTGCCCCCATCACACAAAAAAATGCTTATCGCCTAGTGGTGGATGCCACGCTGCCTTTATTTGAGCTTAAAAAAACCCGCCAATTGTTTTTGGTGGTGGTGCGCGAGTTTTATCACTTTTGGTCTGGCAACCCAGACGCCAAAGATCATGTGCTCAAGGTGAGCAAAGTCAGCATACTATAGCGAGCAAACGCACCAAATATGTGCAATGCACTTTGGTAAGCACCTAATAAGTGCAGATTGGCGGCGTTGGATTTTAAATTTCTATATAAATCAATCATATAACCTTTGGCTTATTTTTTGCTTGTAGATTTTTTTACTTTTTATAACGACAAAAACTTGATTGGGGACCTAAATGGAGAGCTTGAAAGAAGCCAATGACGTGTTATTTGTATTGCTAGGCGCGATTATGGTGCTAGCCATGCATGCTGGTTTTGCATTTTTAGAGGTGGGCACTGTACGTAGTAAAAACCAAGTCAATGCCTTGGTTAAAATTATGGTGGATTTTTCAATTTCGACCATCGCCTATTTCTTTATAGGCTATAGCATTGCCTACGGCGTCAGTTTTTTTAGCGGTGCTGAGGTGTTATCGGCTAAAAATGGCTACGACTTAGTCAAATTCTTTTTCTTGCTGACATTTGCCGCCGCTATCCCTGCCATTGTATCTGGTGGGATTGCCGAACGCGCAAAATTTAACCCGCAAATAGCGGCCACTTTTTTGATTGTGGGGCTGGTGTATCCGTTTTTTGAAGGCATCGCTTGGAATAAGCATTATGGTTTTCAAGATTGGTTACTCGCCAGTTTTGGCGCCAATTTCCATGACTTCGCTGGCTCGGTGGTGGTGCATGCCATGGGCGGTTGGATCGCTTTGGCGGCTGTAGTGTTGTTAGGTGCTCGTAATGGTCGTTATGGCAAAGATGGCAGCTTGCATGCGTATCCACCTTCCAATATTCCATTTCTGGCTTTGGGTGCTTGGATACTGACAGTGGGCTGGTTTGGCTTTAACGTCATGTCTGCGCAATCTGTTCAAGGCATCTCTGGTTTAGTGGCGGTCAATTCCCTGATGGCTTTGGTGGGCGGTACATTAGCGGCCTTAGTCTTGGGTAAAAATGACCCGGGATTTGTGCATAACGGCCCATTGGCAGGCTTGGTGGCGGTGTGTGCAGGCTCGGATATTATGCATCCGCTTGGCGCTTTGGCGACAGGTGCGGTGGCGGGCGCGCTATTTGTATGGGCGTTTACACTGACACAAAACCGCTTAAAAATTGATGATGTGCTAGGTGTATGGCCATTGCATGGTTTGTGTGGCGCTTGGGGTGGTTTGGCTGCCGGTATTTTTGGTTCAAAAGCCTTAGGTGGATTGGGTGGCGTTAGTTTTATGTCGCAATTATTAGGCACGGGTTTAGGTGTTTTGATTGCGCTTGTAGGGGGTGTGCTGACTTATGGCCTACTTAAAAAAACAGTGGGCATACGCATGGATGCTGAAGCTGAGTTTGATGGTGCCGATTTAAGCATACATAAAATACCAGCCCGCTCTGAGGATTAACTAGCATGCGTGATTAGCTCATGCTCAAGGCAAACGAGACCAATAATAAGGCCCAAAATAAAATTTGGGCCTTTTTTATTATGTAT
>DASWSZ010000136.1:0-4549 GCA_036402395.1 Methylophilus sp. | reverse complement strand
AGCGCGCAACCATTTATTGATAGAAGGCGCGATTTGCTCACTATGGCAGACGCGTATTTTGCGTTTTTCTAAACTCACCGTGATTAACGAAATTGAAAACGCACTCAGTTATTACAACAACACGTTTTTGGAAGTCATCCCAGAAATCTTGCAAGATTTAGAACGCGATATTAATCAACAGCTTGCCGAGCAGCTCACTGAGCCGTATCAATTGCCAAGTTTTTTGCACATGGGCAGTTGGATAGGCGGTGACCGTGATGGCAACCCATTTGTGAACGCCAGCACACTGCAACAGGCTATTGATTTACAGGCACAGTCCGCCTTTAAATACTATGCTAAAGAGCTGGATGCCTTACGCCGCGAGCTGGCTATTTCCACTCGCTTGGTAGGCGCCAGTGATGCCGTGCAAGTGTTAGCCGCGCACTCCACCGACCAATCGCCACACCGTTTGGATGAACCGTATCGGTTAGCATTGAATGGCATTTACGCTAAACTTATCGCTACTGAGAAAAACCTGTTGGCGGGTGTACAAGAATCCACGCAAGCTAGCTATGTCAATGCAGAGGCACTGTTGGCCGATTTGGATGTGCTGACGCGCTCATTAATGGAAAATAAAGGCGACGCGCTGATTTACCCTAGGCTAGGCAAGCTCACCAAAGCCATCGAAACCTTTGGCTTTCATCTGTCGACCATTGATATCCGGCAATCGTCCGATGTGCATGAAGCCGTGATTAAAGAACTATTCCACAAAGCAGGCTTTGATTTTGATTACGATACGCTGACAGAAACCGAAAAAGTCAGCACCTTGCTGGATGAACTGAAACAGCCGCGACTGCTGTTTTCGGCCTATCAACAGTATTCAGAATTGGTGCATAAAGAAATCGGCATTCTTAATCAGGCCAGAGAAATACGCCAGCAATTTGGCGTGCGTGCGGTGCGGCAATACATTATTTCGCATACCGAAACCTTGTCTGATTTGCTGGAAGTCGCCTTATTGCAAAAAGAAACTGGACTGTTCCGCGGTATTTGGGGCTCACAAAAAGCGCAGCTAGATTTGAATATTGTGCCGCTATTTGAAACCATTGCCGACTTAAGAAACGCCACGCAAATTATGGGGCAATGGCTTAGTTTATTGGGCATACGCCATATTTTGCGCTACCAAGGCAATGAGCAAGAAATTATGCTGGGCTATTCCGACAGCAATAAAGATGGTGGCTTTTTAACCTCCAATTGGGAGCTGTATAAATCAGAAATCGCGCTGGTGGAGTTATTTAAGCAAGCCAAAATCAAGCTGCGCTTATTTCATGGCCGTGGTGGCACGGTGGGTCGTGGCGGCGGGCCTACCTATCAAGCCATTATGGCGCAACCCCAAGGTACGGTGGATGGCCAAATTAGGCTAACCGAGCAAGGCGAAATTATTGCCAATAAATATGCTGACCCGCGTGTGGGCAGGCAACATTTAGAAACGCTGATTGCGGCTACCATTGATGCCAGCTTGTTTCAACAAGATGAACTGGAAAGCACCAAACGGCGGGCGTTTGAAATGGTGATGGAAGATTTATCCACCACCGCCATGACCAGCTATCGCAGCTTAGTCTATGAAACGCCCGGGTTTGCCGATTACTTTTTTGCGGCCACGCCCATTTCAGAAATTGCCGAATTGAACATTGGCAGCCGCCCAGCTGCGCGCAAATCTACGCGTTGCATAGAAGACTTACGGGCGATACCGTGGGGCTTTTCTTGGGGACAATGTCGCTTATTATTGCCAGGCTGGTTTGGTTTGGGCAGCGCCATTCATCAATATATAGCGCAAGATGAAAGCACACGTGAGGCACGCATAGATACGTTGAAAGAAATGTTGGCGCACTGGCCACTGTTTAAAACATTGATTGCCAATGTCGACATGGTGCTAGCCAAAACCGATTTAGTGGTGGCGCGTCACTATGCGCATTTGGTCAATGATAAAGCATTAAGGGAATCTATTTTTAGTCGCATTGAGCAAGAATATTTGCTCACCACACAAGCACTTAACTTATTACAAGGCACCAATGAACGCTTGAGCAACAACCCAACGCTGGCCAACTCGATTAGAAATCGCCTGCCGTATTTGGATCCGCTGAATCACTTGCAAGTAGAAATGATCCAGCGTTACCGCAATGGCGAAACCAATGAAAAATTAAAATTGGCGATACAACTGACGATTAATGGTGTGGCGGCGGGCTTACGCAATACTGGCTAATATTGCTGGCAACGCAGACGCCCGATTAATGCAGCGTCTATATTTAAACTGTTAAACGCCCTGCTTTAAGCTCACTTGTATAAACGGGTCCAGGTCGCCGTCTAGCACCCCTTGCGTATTACCTATTTCCACATTCGTGCGCAAATCTTTAATACGGCCTTGATCCAGTACATAACTGCGGATTTGGTGGCCCCAGCCAATATCCGTTTTTGCATCTTCCAACGCTTGTTTATCGGCATTGCGCTTATTCAGCTCTAAATTATACAGCGCACCTTTAAGCATATTCATGGCTTCTTCGCGGTTACGATGTTGTGACCTATCGTTTTGACATTGCACTACTACGTTAGTGGGTAAATGCGTAATCCGCACCGCAGAATCGGTTTTATTAATATGCTGACCACCGGCGCCACTGGCGCGATAAGTATCAATGCGCAAATCTGCAGGGTTGATATCAATCTGGATCGAATCATCGACCTCAGGGAAAATTTGCACGCTGGCAAAACTGGTGTGGCGTTTGGCGTTGCTATCAAATGGCGATTTGCGCACTAAGCGGTGCACACCATTTTCGGTACGCAAAGTACCGTAAGCATAATCGCCAGACACCTTAATCGACGCGCCTTTGATGCCAGCCACGTCACCATCCGATTCTTCCAGCACTTCCACTTTAAAACCTTTGCGCTCGCAATAACGCAAATACATACGCAGCAACATGGCCGCCCAATCTTGCGCTTCGGTACCGCCACTGCCGGATTGAAACTCAATAAAGCAATTGTTAGCGTCCATAGGCTGCGAAAACATGCGCCTAAATTCCATTTCTGCAATGTTTTTTTCTAGCAGTTCAGCATCATTCGCTACACTTAATAAGGTGTCGTCATCCTGTTCTTCACGCGCCATGTCAAACAATTCACGGCTGTCAGCAATCGTCTGTTCGATTGTCTGTAAGTTATTAACCACCAGTTCCAACTCACGCTTTTCTTTACCAAGCTTTTGCGCTTTTTCAGCGTTATTCCAAATGTTGGGGTCTTCCATCAAGCCATTGACTTCGGCTAGGCGCTGGCTTTTATTTTCAAAGTCAAAGATACCCCCGAAGGGCTAGATGGCGCTCGTTTAAATCGACTAAACGGTTGGCAATCTGATTAAGTTGTTCGGCTTCCATGGCGTTTCATTCTTTGCGAGTGTGTTGGTCAAGAAGCGCAATTATACAGCAAAGCAATATTGTGCCTAAACGCAAGCCCTGATGACTCGCGGCCTATAATCATACTAATTTGCGCATTAATATTTACACTACAATTTATTTAGCGCGATATAGTCCGGATTATGACCTTGGGTTACACAGGCCATAGTCCTAGCCTAGCAAAATCTTGCTTAACCGTCACAAGAAAGCCATATCACCTTTACATGCGCGCTGAGCAGCGAAATATACAAGCAAACATTGTTTGTCACATTTCTGTCATATAAAATCGCTATAGTGTGATGAGTGAAGCATTGCTGTTAAGTGTTTTAAGTTAGCGATGTCAACTTCAAGCAATTCATTTTAATTTGGAGATCTTAATGCAAACTAAGTTTGTAAAACTTTTGACTGTAGCAGCGACTGTAGCTACGCTTTTCAACGTACAGAGCGTTTCTGCTGCTGATAAAATTATTAAAATTGATGGTTCAAGCACAGTCTACCCAATTACTGAAGCGGTTGCAGAAGAGTTTCAAGCAGCCACAAAAACCAAGGTTACTGTGGGTGAGTCTGGCACTGGCGGTGGCTTTAAAAAGTTCTGCCGTGGCGAGACTGATATTTCAGATGCATCACGTCCTATTACACAGAAAGAGATTGATGCGTGTAAAGAAGCAGGCATACAGTTTATTGAATTGCCAGTTGCTTTCGATGCACTCACAGTTGTAGTGAATCAAAAAAATGACTGGGCTAAAAGCTTAACTGTGGAAGAGCTAAATAAAATTTGGGCACCTGGTTCAAAAATTAAAAACTGGAAAGAAGTCAATCCAGCTTACCCTGACCAAAAGTTAGCATTATTTGGCCCAGGTACAGCTTCAGGTACCTTTGAATACTTTACAGAAGCTGTGAATGGTAAAGCCAAATCACAACGTACGGATTACACGCCATCTGAAGATGACAATGTATTAGTACAAGGTGTTTCAAGCAATGTAGGTGGCATGGCCTATTTCGGCATGGCGTATTACGAAGAAAATAAAGGCAAGTTAAATGCAGTATCCATTTCACCAAAAAAAGGTGCACCAGCAATTGCTGCCTCTGTAAAATCAGTTGAAGATGGTACTTACCAACCGTTAGCACGCCCTATC